>JACQAW010000073.1 GCA_016194725.1 Deltaproteobacteria bacterium | reverse complement strand
GCCCCACCCAGGTCGCGCGTACGAGCTTTGTCGACCCGGTAAAACCGCTCGAAGATCTTCTTACGGTGCTCTGCGGCGATTCCTGGTCCATTGTCGAAGACTTCGATGACAGGGTGATTTTCCCGCTTACCAACGGATACCCGAATGGCCGAGTTTTCTGGACTGTGCTTAATGGCGTTATCAATCAGATTGATGATGGCCTGGCGTAATATTGGGCCATCAATTTTTGCGCTGACATCAGAGCCCAGTTCCACGACGAGAGACTGTCGTTTCTCTTCCGCAAGGACAGAAAGATGCTGAACAACCTCTTTCACCACTACCGAGAGTTTTTGCTCGACTGGGTTGATCTTCAGTTGTCCTGAGTCAGCGCGCGAAAGCGTAAGCAGTGTGTCGACAAGCTGTCGCAACCTATCGCTCTCTTCGAGCAGGCTTGAAACGACCTCACGATACTGCTCCGGCGACCGTGTCTCGCGAAGGGCGACTTCACCAACGGTACGTATCGCCGTCAAAGGGGTGCGCAGCTCGTGCGAGGCGTCAGCCGTGAAGCGTTTCATCTGATTAAAGGATCGTTCCAGCCTGGCAAACGTGGAATTAAACGTCTGGGCCAGGTTTCCAAGCTCGTCATGCTCATCTTCGACGGGAAGACGCCCGCTGAGATTGTCCGCGGTGATTTTTTTTGCCTCGTCCGCCATTCTCGTCACGGGACTGAGCGCGCGTCTTGCCAGGGTGTAACCGCCAATTCCGGCTATGCCTACTGCAACCGGCAATCCTGCCAACATGAGCAGAATAAGCTCATTAAGTTCACTGTCGATGCGTTCCGCGGAGCGTTCGGCGTGAATGGTGAATTTTCTTTCATTTGCTCCGAATGTTTTGCACCCCGCTCGAACATTCAGGCCATCGCCGCGTTTTTCATTCGAGGACCGAATCGACTTGCTATCGCAGTCGCTGGGAATTGGGATGCCCTGCGCAGCGCTGACGCCAGCCGAAGAATACACCAGCTTGCCTTGAGCGTTCCACACCTCGACAAGCCATTGCGATGACTTGAGTCCCTCCGGAAAACTGCCCGAATCCGTATGCGCCCAGTTCTCGATAACCTCTTGAGTGGTTTCTACATCGGTTCTCAGCTTTCGGTCGAGCTCTTCGAATAGACTATGGCGTTGAAGAAGATAAAGGCCGGTGGCATAAACCAGCAGCACACAGGTCAAAGCGAGCGTGTACCAGAGCGTAAGGCGCAGACGAACGCTTTTGGGGCGCAAGCTCTTCAGCACGACTCCCCGCCTCCACGTAGCGTCGAAGCTTCGACGCTACTGGACTCTTCTTTTAATACAAAGCCAACGCCGCGAACGGTATGGATAAGACGAACTGGAAAGCTCTGATCGACTTTTTTCCGAAGCCTGGCGATATGAACGTCGATCACATTATCGAGTGAAGTCGCACGCGTGGGTTCGCACCACACGTCGCGCGCCAACATTTCGCGTGAAACCAGTTGGTTTTGGTTGCGGAGAAGGTATTCCAATAACTCAAACTCTCTGACCGTGAGGTCAAGGGGCTCGGCCCCGCGCTTCACTACACGTGTGACCAGGTCCAAATCAAGGTCGGCGATTTTCAGCCTTAGCACCTGATCGGTGCGTCCTCGTCTTACCAGGGCTCTGACTCGCGCAAGCAGTTCCGAAAACGCGAAAGGTTTCACTAAGTAGTCGTCGGCGCCACTATCCAAGCCGACAACCCGGTCTTCAATGGTGTCTTTGGCGGTGAGAATGAGAACAGGTGTCTGAAGGCCGCGCTTTCGAAGCGTCTTTAGAATTTCGATGCCGTCGCGCCCTGGAAGCATCACATCGAGCAAGATCAGATCAAATCCTTGGGCATTGGCCTGAAAAAATCCATCCTCGCCCGTCTGGGCGACGGTGACTTTGTAGTGTTCCGACTCAAGGCCCTCTTTAAGAGCCTTGGCGACTTTATTTTCGTCTTCCACTACGAGAATCTTCATGGCTAGCGCTTACCGCCCTTTTGGATAAATTGAAAGAAGGCACCAAGAATTAACTCAATACATCATAATTGGTGGTGGTATCAGCGGGCCGAGACCAATCCCGACCCGCTGATAGTTATGCAGTATTACTGCGCTAAGCGTGTCTGTCCGGTCAAAACATCGACTGAAACGGTGCGTGCATCGCCATCGCCATCGGCGATCACAACGTCAGCAACGGCGCGGTGATTGCTTACCATCGGGTTGCGAACGTCGATTGGCGTGCCTGGCTGGCGTGCGAGCGCCCGTTGGATGACTTGGCTGAGAGAGAATCTCGATAACTGGAAAAGCGTCATGTGAACGCTGGCTCTGGTGAGATGTTCCTTGTCCTGGAAGACCTCAGCAGCAAAACGAAATGGACGCTGTGAGGTATCGCCACCCAGCTCAGTGAGCGTGGCCTTTTCGGGCTCGACACCAAGTCCTTCGGGAACCGTATAGACACTAAGAACGAGCTTGCCGTCGGATTCTTCGAACTTGGCCGAAGTCGCCGGGCCACTTGTCTTTTCGGCAAGGGCGATGCCATCGAGCAATGAGATCGTAGAATTTTTGAGAAGCGGGATGATGTCATTCGGATTATGACTGCCGGCGAATGTTGGGCATGTCGAAAGCAGAGCGAATATTACAGTGAACATTGTTTTCATGAGTATCTCCTTGTTTCAGACAATACGCAGTGATTGCGTCTTCTGCATCTGAAGTGTTCCTGAAGTTCTGTTCAGAGTCTCCACATGGGCCTGCGGGTTTTTTGCCCTTGCTCTGTCTTTCTCCGCCGTGGATGCCGCAAGTGAGCGGAAATGTACCCCTATTGTCAAATTGCATCGAAAGGCTCGGGCGGTACTGGGGAGACAAGAGGTCGTCGGGCCGAGACGAAATGTCCCAGATGGCCCCTCGGCTGAACCGAAATTCCAAGGCACGCTTATTGCGATACGTTACGGAAAGTCAGTGTCACATTTAGATCAACCCGAGCGTACTACTGTATGGAGAGCCACCGTTTTGAAGAAGTGTTCGACCTTTGCTTTTACCTCAGCCTTCCTTTTCCTTTGCGCGTCGACCCATGCCGCTGAGGAAGCAGACCCATTTGCTGATGTTGAGGAGAAGCCGACAGAACAGGCCCAAAAGCCACAGTCCTGGACCGAAAAGCTCTTCTCCGAGAATTTCGCGTTGAGAAAAGAGTTGATGTCGGAGTTTGGAACGACCGGGAAGAGCCACTCGGCAAGTCGCCAGTCGGCGGGATTCGAGATTCAAAAGAAGTTTTCGACTGAGACGAAGACGATTCTGGGCCTCGACTTCCAAGGGCGGCTTGTGCGTCGCGATGGCTTCGTCGGCTCGATGAATGACCTGGAGGGCAGGAATCGTCCGCGCTGGTTCTTCGAGTATCATAACGCCTACGCCGACCTCTATGACCTAGCTGGGTCTGTCGGGAGCGTGAACGCGAGGATCGGTCGTTTTTATGTGCCCTTTGGCTTGAATCTCGCGACCGATACTCACGGCACGATTCTTCAGCTTTCAAATGAACGAAACTTTGGATTCGAGCGAGATTGGTACACGGGGTTCTGGGGGATTCTGAGCGACGACCTTCGTTATGACGTCTATTATCTGGCTGGCTCAGGCTACGCTGCCAAATTCAAGGGCCAAAGCGGACTGGGTGCGGCGCGCGTGAGCCTCGCAAATAAGTATCAGTCTGAAGATGGCCTAGAGGCTGGACTGGCTGTTATCGGCGGTCAAAGAATTGATCCCGAGGCCACGATGCGGAGCCCTGCCGTTATGGCGGATGCCGGCATGAATAATATCGTCAATACGTTGCGAGCCGGCGTGGACGGCCGCTATCGAATCGCGGCTTCGTCGGGCACGTTCACCTGGACCTCGGAAGTCGGTGGCGGACGCGACAAACCCGACGCCGTTGTGACACAGCTCCACCAGCTCGACTATCTGCGTGCGTCCCGGCGCTGGGGTCTGTCCGCACAA
The DNA here is from genome assembly GCA_016194725.1 of Deltaproteobacteria bacterium. GTDB lineage: Bacteria > Bdellovibrionota > UBA1018 > UBA1018 > UBA923 > JACQAX01. Next base: position 4,270 of record JACQAW010000073.1, on the reverse strand, counting down.
TATCGCTGGTTCTGGCAGGACATGAGGCGCGATCAGCGGCTTGTGGGGCAGAACGCTCCGTCATCCACTGATTCATCGTTCTTTGGCGAAGCAACATGGTATTTCAGTAACGACGTGAGCGCGTCAAACCTTCATTGGATCAAGCTTAATTGCGAGTATCAGCTTGCTCGCCAGACAGGAGATAAGAATGTCATCTGGACACTTCAATACTATCGCTACTGGTAGAGCTTTCGTCGTGCGCGCTTGGTTCGCGCTCATGACGCTCGCGCTCGCCACGCTTATTGCTCCTCATGCGGCGCTTGCCGCGATTGGATGCACCCTGAGCAATCCCGCCGAAGATCTCAAATACCTCTTTCCTGACATGTCGAGCTACAAGGAGGATTTGAAGGAGTTCACAAAACTCCCTGACGGCCAGGGGCTTTTCAAGGCGCTGCGTGATCGGCTGGGAAGCGATCTTGATCCGATCTACGAAACCTACGAGACGCCCTACACCGTTTATGGCATTTTCAAGGGCGCCCAAAAGATCGGCGTCGTTCACGGCGTGAACGTGCCAGGAAAGGGCGGCGTGATACAGGTTTTCCTATCAGTCGATCCCAAGACGGCGGCGATCCGAAAATTCTTTTTCCAGCGTCTTGAGAGCCCAGCCGCTGAGCAACTGCGCAACAAGGATTTTAGAAAGCAGTTCGAGGGGCTCACCTTGGGCGACTTCTATAAACATGATTACTACGCGAAGGCCCAGCCAGCGTCGCAGAAAGACCGCGTTGGCAGGATCAAGCCCCCGAAGCTCGACGAGAATGGCCGGCCCGACTACGATGCCTCGATCCGAGGCATCAGGAAGAATCTCATTCTGCTCGACTTCTTCGTCTATGGCAGGAAATTTGAGCCTTTTTTTGAAAAGGCGAAAGGGATGAGCAAGTGAAAACGATCTTTGCCATCTGCGGCCTGATTTTGCTCGTGGGTGGAGTGCTGCTTTGGCGCTCGATGAATGCTCCTTTCGTGGCGGGTGAATTCACTGGTGCGCCGAAGGCCGAGGTAAAAGACGTAATCGAGCATCCCAAAGACCATCTTGGCAAGACTGTCTCACTCGAAGGCACGGTCACGAAGCAATGTACGACGATGGGCTGCTATTTCTTTTTGCTGGCCGGCGACAAGGAGCTCCGTGTCGATCTCGCCGACATCGCGATGAACGCACCAATGGGAAAAAATGGGCATCACGTCAAGGTCGAGGGCCGCACGAAGCCTTTTGACCAGGGCTATGAGTTCTTCGCAAGCGCGTTGGAACTTCAGTAAGGAGAAGACGATATGTATCAGTTGTTGGGATTCGCCGCTCTTGCAATCAAGAATCTCAGGCGGCGCGTCGTCAGAACCGTTCTCACGGTCGCGGGCGTGGGTTTGGCCGTGGCCGTCGCCGTCTCGCTTGGCGGGTTCATGCTGGGATATCGCGAAGCCATCAACAAGAGCATCGAGATGCTCGGCTTCCAGGTCATGATCATGGCCAAGGGTTGCCCGTATGAAGCGGCGACGATGATGCTCAAGGGCGGCACTGGCTTGCTGTATCTACCGGGCGACACGCTCGACAAGGTGAAGAACGACCCGGACATTGCCAGCATCACTCCCGTCTTCGTCGGTGTCGCGCAAAAGGAAGGAAGCGGTATCCGGGACGACGGCGCGCCGGGAGCCACCAAGGATAAGAGCTTCACCATCATCAGCGGCATCGACGCGCCGAGCTTCGTCACGATGAAGCCCTGGCTCAAGTTCAAGGGCGGCGCGGGATATGAAGGGGGCCGTTGGTTCGGGGCCGCGTCCAAGAGCGAGGTTGTTATCGGATTTGAGGCTGCAGAATATGAGCAGCGTAAAGTAGGCGACACTTTTTACGCGTCGATTACGCCGAACGGCGCCACAATGCCCGTGCGACATGAATTCAAGGTCGTCGGCGTGCTCGAGCGCACTGGGACGCAGGATGACGGCACGGTCTTCATGCCGATCGATGCCGCACGCGAATTTTTCAATCGGCCCAATCAGGTCACGATTCTTGGCATCAAGCTCAAGGAGTTTAATCAGTTCAAGATGCGTGAGTTCGAGAACCGCTGGCTGAAGCTTCCCGAGGTTCAGGTTGTCGGCCTGCAACAGGTAAAAAATACGCTCGTGGGGCTGGTGGCCACTGCGCAGACGATGATCGCGGCCGTTGCTGTGATCGCGGTGATCGTGGCGCTGATCGGCGTCATCAATACGATTCTCATGTCGGTTTACGAGCGCACGGGAGAAATCGGCATCATGAAGGCGTTGGGTGCCAGGCGTAGCGACATCTTCGAGCTCATCTGGTTAGAGACGCTCATGATCTGTTTATTTGGGGCACTGGTGGGCTCTCTCGTCGCCGTCATCGGCACCGGGGTCGTCGAACGGGCCATCAAGTCCCTGGCCAACCTCGGCGTGTCGGGCTCAATCGTCCAGATCACTCCGGGAGTGATCGGCTACGCCATTTTAGGCGCGGTGATTCTGGGTTTCTTTGGTGGTCTTTATCCCGCATGGCGCGCGGCCTCGATGAGACCAGTAGACGCTATTCGTGAAGGAGCGGCATAACCATGAGCAAGGCGAACAACGAAGTTATTATTGAAGGCCGTGGCCTCAAACGCTACTACCATCGTGGAATCGAAACCGTGAAGGCGTTGGACGGCGTGGACATCACGATCCGCAAGGGGGAGATGGTTTCGATTCTCGGCCCTTCGGGCTCGGGGAAAACGACTCTAATCAATATCCTTTCTTGTCTCGACGCGCCGACCGACGGGACTCTTAACGTGGCCGGTAAGCCGGTCGCTGGCTTGAAGGAAGACGATCTCGTCGAGATCAGGCGCGGGAATCTTGGGTTCGTTTTCCAGCAGTTCCACCTTTTGCCGACGCTAACCGTAACTGAAAACGTGGAGCTGCCACTCCTGTTCCTGGGAAAGAAGCCGGACCCCGTGCATACTCGCGAGGTGCTTGCGATGGTGGGGCTGTCCGATAGAGCGACACACCTTCCTAGTGAGCTTTCGGGTGGACAAATGCAGCGCGTGGCTATTGCCCGTGCGCTCATAATTGACTCGAAGATTCTTGTCGCCGATGAACCTACGGGAAATCTCGACAGGGTTTCGGGTGAGGCGATCTTTCAGCTCTTCAAGAAGCTTGTGAATGAGAAGGGATTGGCGATCATCATCACCACGCACAATATGGCTTTCGGCTACGAGGCTGATCGAGTCATTACGCTTGAGGACGGAAAGATCGTCAAGGAAGAGCGCCCGCCTGGCAAAGCCCAGGTTGGCTAAGAGACCTTTCGGGCGCTCGAGCGGGCCCAAAACCTTCGAAACATGCTTTTTATAGACTCTTGACCCTATACCTGGGTATAGGGTTTATACTGTATTTATGAACATAGGTACGCTCGCAAAACAGGCCAACGTCAATATACAGACAGTCCGCTACTACGAACGAATCGGAATACTTAAGGCCGTGCAAAGACGTGATTCCGGCTATCGTATTTATGACGCAGATTCGCTTAAGCGCCTTCTATTCATTAAACGCGCGCAAGACCTGGGCTTCGCGCTCAATGACATTCGCGAACTTTTGAACCTCAGGGCTTCAACCCCTGCGGCACGTGAAAGAGTAAGAGCCAAGGCCAGGGAAAAGATTTCGGAAATTCGTTCAAAAATCACGGAACTGAAAAAGCTTGAATCTAACTTGAAGAAGCTCGTTCGGGATTGCGAACACGGCTCTCTTAAGTCACCGTGCCCCATTCTTGAACGCATGGAGGTTTCATCACCGTGAATAAAATACAGACGCTGGGAAATGGGCTCTATGCGGCAGCCGGGATGTTTTGGTTAATTTTTTGGGCTTTAGTGCTTGGATTCGCCCTCTCCGGCGTCGTAATGGCTTTTATCCCAAAGAAAAGGATAGCCGTTGCTCTTGGGCGCCCCGGCTTTAAAGAATTGGTGGAAGCGATGTTTTTCGGGGCGATCAGCTCGTCTTGCTCTTACGCAGCCGCCGCCATGTCTCGCAGTATTTTTCAGAAGGGTGCGCACATCATTCCAGCGCTGGCCTTTTTGCTCGCCTCAACGAATCTGGTCATTGAGCTGAGCGTGGTGCTTTGGATCATGATGGGCTGGCAGTTTGTCGTGGCTGAGTTCGTAGGTGGCTTCATCCTGGTGTTTACCATGGCCGGCCTCATGCGCCTCTTTGCGCCTCTTGAGGCCTTTGAAGAAAGGCGCCGCGAGCTGGCTCACGCAGCTGGGCACGAAGGCAT
>JACQAW010000478.1 GCA_016194725.1 Deltaproteobacteria bacterium | reverse complement strand
GTCACGTCGCAGAAAACTTTCGCGCCGTTTTTCTTCGCTTCGGTAATGACGTCTTTAGGGCTTCCCAGAGAAGTGACGAACATGGGCACGCCTTCGTCGATACAGACTTTCAGATCGGCTTTGGCGCGGATATTGGATTTATTCACGATGATGTTCACGGCGAACGGGTGGCCATCGGAGGCAGCTTTGATTTTTCGCACTGCTTCGCGAAATTTTTCGCTCGTTCGCCAGTTCAGCGAGGGAAACCCGCCTACGATGCCCGCGCGGCAGGCCGCGGCCGTGAGCGTTTCGTCGCTGACTAAAAACATGGGGCCCGCGATTATCGGGTACTTTGACCCCACCATTCGGGTAAAGTCCGTAGAAAGATCAATTGAAGTCTGGTTTTTAGATGATTTTGGTTTCATAGTATTTATGCGAGAGTAAATGGTAACGGGGAGGTAATTCAACATGGAAATCCAGTGTAATGGCACGGCCTCTGAGATTTATCACAAGATCAAGACCAAATTCCTCAGCTACAAGGATCAGGGCAAGCTCAAATCCATTTCGGATATTGCCTGGGATGACGCCAAGGCTATCGCTCTGGCTTCAGGCACAGGCTTCAAGGCAAAGATTCAATGCCGCGACGGAAAAGTGATGGTCGACCTTGACCTGAATTTTCTTCTGAAGGCCATGCGCGGCCAGATCGAAGACGGAATCAAGGCCACGATCTCCAAAGCCCTGGTTTAGTGGCTGACGATTAATGGCCACCGAGTCCGTTTCCGGGCCTAAAATCGACAGTACCGTCGCCCGAGGCGCCAGCCGAATGGGCCTGGCCACGCTGATGAGCCGCGTTCTCGGGCTTGTGCGCGAACAGGTGTTCGCCTATTTGTTCGGGGCAAGCAACGCCATGGACGCATTCAATATCGCGTTTCGAATTCCGAATCTTTTGCGTGATCTGTTCGCCGAGGGCGCCATGAGCGCGGCATTCGTGCCCAACTTCACGCGGGCGCTGGTGACCTCGAAAAAAACCGCATTCGAGCTCTTGACCGGCGTGCTGGCTTTTCTGATCCTGAGCGTGGGCCTGATCGCCGCCTTCGGCATGGTGTTTAGCCGGCAACTGGTCGGCTTTTACGCGAGCTCCTACCACGCGGTGCCCGGAAAATTCGAGCTGGCCGCAAGTCTGACCCGGGTGATGTTTCCATTTTTTCCCTTGGTGGCCATGGCGGCGGTGCTCATGGGCGCGCTCAACGCTCTGGGCTTTTTCTTTCTGCCCGCCTTTGCGCCCGTGATGTTCAACGTGGCGTCGATTCTGGCGTGCGTGATTCTTTGCCCGCTTCTGGCGCGCTTTACCTCGCTTGACCCGATCTTCGGCATGGCCATCGGCGTGGTCATCGGCGGCTTTTTGCAATTTTATGTGCAGTGGGTGCAAATTCGTCGCGAGGGCCTTGTGCTGCGCGAGCACTCGCAGGCGTTTTTTCATCCGTTTCGGGTCAGCGGCGTCAAACACGTGCTGTGGCTCATCATTCCGGGAACGATTGGCCTGGCTGCAACCCAGCTTAATATTCTGGTCAACTCCATCTATGCGACCAGCGCGGGCCCGGGGGCGGTGAGCTGGCTGAACTACGCCTTTCGGCTCATGCAGTTTCCAATCGGCATCTTTGGCGTTTCTCTGGCCGCGGCCACGCTGCCGCAAGTTTCGCGCAGGCTGGCGCAGAATGACCGGGCCGGGGCGGGGGCCGAGGTGGGCAATGCGCTTCGCATGACCTTTGCCGTGAATGGGCCAGCCGCGGCCGGGCTGATGGCCATTGGCCTGCCCATTGTGCAGCTTTTGTTTCAGCATGGGCGGTTTGGCCGGGCAGATGCCCAGCAAACCGCAGCTGCGGTGTTCTGGTACGCGGCGGGCCTGCCCGGATATTCCGCAGTAAAGGTGCTGGTACCGGTATTTTACGCCCTGGGCACGACCCGCATTCCCGTCGTGGCAAGCTTCGTGATGGTGGGGCTCAATGCCCTGCTCAATTATGTTTTTCAGAATGTTCTGCATTACCCATTCTGGTGCCTTGCCGCCGCTACTTCCACCACCGCCACGTTGAACGCCCTGGTGCTATCGGCCTATCTGTGGCGGCGCCTGCCGGGCTCAATCAACGGCGGGGTAGCCAAGTCCCTGCTAGCGCAGTCGGCGGTTAGCACCGCTATCGGTTTTGCAGCCATCGGCGCCATTCGGCTTATTGCTCCCGCCGAGCAACTTGCCCAAAACATAATGGGCAGCCGGTCCGGCCAGTTCGTATTCTGGGCCACTGAAGTTGCGGTGGCCATGATCGTTGCGTTTTTGTTGTGGTGGGGATTGGGAGAGCTTTTTAAAATTCCCGAAAATCAGCGAGCCCGCAAGTTCTTCGTCAACTTTCTGGAAAAAAGGCTTCGCCGAACCGGCTAAAGTATGGATATAATTTGCACATGAACGCAAATACTGCCCCAGCCTCTGGCGCTTCGACCAGCCACACGTCACTTCGTGTTCTGGCCAAGAGCATTTTGAACAAGCTTGAGAACAACAAGTTCATTGTTTTCAATCCCAAAGAGCGCGGTGAGTTGCAGGAAGACCTTTACCGCAAGCTCTCAAAGTTTATTCTGACCGAAGAAGACATCAACACCCAGGTACGGGCGCAGGTCACGGCCAACGCCGGAGCCCTGAGCGACCAGAACATCGCCGAGACCGACGCCTT
>JACQAW010000089.1 GCA_016194725.1 Deltaproteobacteria bacterium | reverse complement strand
CATTCGAGTTTCAGTGACGGAAAACTGGCAATTCCTGAGATCGTAGACCTGTACGGCTCAAAGGGGTTTGGGGCGATTGCAATCACAGATCATCTTTGTGAGACCAACACGCTGTTCGGCAAAGCTGCGGTATATATGAACCGCACCCTGACGCCTGCGGTCTTCCCGATTTATATGGAAATCTTGAAGTCCGAAGCCAAGCGCGCCATGAAGAAGTACGGCATGGTTGTTCTGCCCGGCTTTGAACTGACGAAAAGCCCGGAGCTCAACCATCGCTCGGCACGGCTGCTGGGCCTGGGCGTCTCGCAGTTTCTTTCGGCCAATGCCGATATCGTCCAGCTCTGCCGCGACATTCGCGCACAGGGCGGCGTCGCCATCGCCACCGAAACTCTTTGGGCCCAGCGCGCTGAAATCGCCGGCGAAGTCGACGCCTGGGAAGCCGCCGCCGGCCGCAAGCTCTCTGAAGAGATTCTGGAATCCGGACTTCCCAAAGTCGCAAGCAGCGGCCTGCACTCGAGCAAACACCTGAGCTCGTGGAAGACCGCCTTCTTCTGCGAAAAGAATCCACAGGCCATTCTGAAAGCCATTCGTGACCAGGAATTACGTCTCTTTTTTTACGACGAGGAAAAAGCAAATGATTTACGCAAAGTGGTTGATGTTAGCCGTCTGGGCGTTCGGATCGGGACTGACCTTATTCGGAACGGTGCTATTTCTGGCTCATTTCCGCTTGAAACGCAAAACCTCCAAGTCAGCCAGCGCGCGTCTGTTTCCCGTTTCGATTCTGAAGCCTTTGAAAGGCGTGGACAACGGCTTAAGCGAAAATCTGGAGAGTTTCTTTCGGTTAGTGTACCCCGAGTTTGAGGTCCTGTTCTCGGTCGCCGACCATCGCGACCCGGCGTGCGCGCTGGTTGAGAGCCTGATCAAGAAATACCCCAATGTTGATGCCCGTCTCATGGTTGGCGCCGTGGATATCGGCCCGAACCCCAAGGTGAACAACATGATGAACAGCTACAACGTGGCCAAGTACGACCATATCCTCATCAGCGACAGCAACATCCGCGTAAATTCGGATTATCTGGTGAACCTGGTTCCTGACCTCGACGAAGACACCGGCATCGTCAGCGGCGTTGTCGTGGGCGAAAGTCCAGCTGGTTTCGGTGGCCGCATGGAACAGGTTTTCCTCAATACCTTTATCGCACGCTGGATGATCCTGGGATCCTGGGCGGGCTTTCCTACCGTGATCGGCAAATCGATGTTCTTTCGCCGCGAGGTCGCTCAACGTTTCGGAGGAATTCAGAACCTCGCGCGATTTCTCGCTGAAGACTATATGGCGGGCCAGGCGATGCTCATGCTGGGTCTTAAAGTGAAGCACATGACGCAGCCCATTCCTCAGATCATCGGCAAACACACTTTCAATGACTTCTGGCAGCGCCACGTGCGCTGGGGACGCATTCGCAAAGTTTCGACGCTGCTGCCCTTCCTGGGCGAGCCGCTCAATGGCCCGATTGCTTCGGGCCTGCTGGGCGCCTATGCCTGTCACGCGCTGTTCGGCGTAGCACCCCTGCAGTTCATCGGCCTGCACATCGCAGGCTGGTTTATGTGCGATCTCGTCACGATGCTGGCGATGAAAGCCGAAATTTCCTACGCGACGCCGCTCTTCTGGGCGCTGCGCGAGCTTTCGCAGATTCCGCAATGGGCCCATATTCTTTCAGGCGATACCGTAAACTGGCGTGGACGTCAGCTCAAGCTGGAGGCAGGCGGGGTTCTGGTTGAACCCGACGCACAGAGAATGGCATGAACCGCAGGGCCCTTTTCGTCGTAAGTGCCAGCCTCGCAATCTTTACTTGCGCGGGGTGTGGCCAGGTTAAAAACAGAGACGATAAGGTTGTCGTTGTTCAGGATGCCACCAGCACTCAGCATGCTTCCAGGCAGCTTGGGCCAAGCCTGGACCAGATTCGCCAGTTCATCGAGCTGTACTTTGGCGGCAACGGCGTTTCGCGCGCAGGCCTGAGTAATCTGTTGGAAAAATACAAAGACCAGCTGGGAAAATTCCTGGCCGGCACCAAACTTTCGCCAAACGAGCTCATCGAGCTGCTCTTTAAATTTGACGCCAATGGCGATGGCAAGCTCACCCCCGGCGAAGTGGCCGAGGGCCTCAACAAGCGCATCCCCATCCTGCGCTGGATTCCCCACAATGCCGCGACCATCACGCGCGACCAGCTTGCGGCCAGCATCATGCGCGAATTCCCCGAAGCTTCGATCAACGCGCGCGACGGCCTGACCCGCACGCTCATGCGCTTTGACGAAGTTTGGGCTGAAGGCAATGCCGATGGCATGCTCAGCCGCCAGGAACTGTCCACCGCCGGCCTTATCCTGGGCATGCTCCAGGGCACCGACTTTACTATTCCCATCACGCAGCCCGACGGCGCCACCGCGGCCCAGGCGCTGGTAACCGAGCAGCTGCATCATAAAGTAAATCAGCAAATTTTTGGCCGTTTCGGCAAACAGGAAAACTACACCAAGCTGCCTGCGGGCGACATTCAGGCCGAATGGATGCAGCTGGCGCTGCGCTTTTATCTGACCGACCGCCTGACCCATCACTATAATGAAGACGGCAAGCTCGCACCCGACCAGCAAGCCGAAGCCCTTTCAAACTTCGGCCCCTCGCAGATCGGCCGCTGGGCAGAGTTGCGCAGGCTATACGGCAGCCCGCTCATGGGTGGCGACGGCGATAAAGACGAAAAGGGCCACGCCCGCCACACGCTCAACACCATCGAATCGTTTACCCTGCTTTCTGACCTGGATTATGTCGCCAAGCTCTTTGCCATGGCAAACGGCGATGTTTCAGCCGCCAACATCGCGCGCCTGCCCGGGGTCACGAAGGCGCTTTTCTTGGGCGACCTGCTCGTACTCTACCCGCGCACGGCGTGGGGGCTGATTTTGAGCGACGGCAGCCGCGACAAGCAGGACAACTGGACCATTCGCAACGAATACTGGGACGGACTTCGGATTTTCGACACGGTTCGCTACGGCGGCAACGGCGACGGCAAGCTCGACCTCGGCGAATTCGCCATGGCGCTGGCCGTTGACCGCATCAGCGAAAACCTTTTCGCGCTCTACGACACCGACCATAGCGGCACGATCAACAAGGCCGAAGCCGCGGTGCTTTTCAAGGAAGTGCTCAAGGATAAATACGACAAGCGCATCGTCGATGCCTTTTTCGCCGACCTGGGCCTGGACGAAGGCAAAGACCCCGGCTTCTGGGCCAAGCTCAAAGCTTTTTTCTCGGGCCGCACCGGAATCGACGACCTGTCGCCCTTCGAATTTTACGTAAGACTTGTTAAATCGCTCCCACGACTGCTGCATGAGGTAAAAGTATGACCAACCTGTTTCGCTACATCGCCCTTCGCCATCTTAAAATGAAACCCGGCCGTACCACTCTGGCCGTGATGGGCATTGCCTGCGGCATCGCGCTTTACGTGGCCATCTCGATCATCAACGACTCGACGAGCGGGTTTTTCAAAGACAGCATGACGGCAGTGAGCGGCAAGGCCACTCTCCAAATCAGTGCTGGCGACCTGGGTTTTGACGAAAAAATCGCCGACACGATCGAAAAAATCGAAGGGGTCAAGGACGCGGTGCCGGTTATCGAAACCCGCTCTTGGCTGCTTTCGACCAACGAGTCGGTCATGGTGCTGGGCGTGGACCTGCTTCAAGAGAAGGCCGTGCGCAGCTACAAAGACACCGGCAAGAAAATCATGGGCGACGCCATCGTGTTCATGAGCCGTCCCGACAGCCTGATTCTGACCGACACGTATCGACATCGTCACGCACAAAGGCGTGAACGTCGACGTGGTCGCCCAACGCATTCGCGCCGCCATCGGCCCCAGCTTCAGCGTCGACCGCCCCGAAATGGCGTCGGCTCAGATGGAACGCATGGTGGAATCGTTCCAGTTCATGTCGCACTTTTTCAGCACCCTGGCGCTGATCGTGGGCATTTTCCTCATCGCCAACTCGGTTTCCATTAGCGTCGCGGAAAGGCGTAAGGAGATCGGCACGCTGCGCGCCTTGGGCACCAAGCGCATCGGAATTTTGATCATGTTCGTCTCTGAAGCTTTCGCCATGGGCACCGTGGGCTCGCTGATCGGCGCCCTCATGGGCCGAGTGGTGGCCTCGTTCATGGTCGACGCCGTCACCCGCGCCATGTCGCAGCAGACGATGCAGAAAATCGAAGCAAGTCAATTGAAATTCACCGCGGCCAACGTCATGAGCGCCGTGGTCGTCGGCTCGATTGCCTCGATCATCGCGGCTCTGGTGCCAGCGCTCAAGGCTACGAAGGTAGCGCCCATTGAGGCGATGAAGAAAAAAGATACGGGCGAAGAAGACAATAAAAAAGGCATCCGCCGCTTTAGCGGTTTGATTGGCCTGGGTCTAGTTGCTCTTTCGGCTGCCGGCTCGTTTCTCATCACCGATTCCGACCACAAGCTCATCCAGATCATCTCGCAGATCTTCGCCATCCTGGGCGCAGCGCTGCTGGGACCGTCCCTGGTGCTGCTGGCGGTACGTACACTTCGTCCACTTATTGTGCGCAATGAAAAGGTCATGCACCGCCTGGCCGTCGACAACATCCTGCGCAACCCCAAGCGCACAAGCACGAACGTCACGACTCTCATGGTGGGCCTGACGCTGGTGATTATCATCGCCTGCGTGAACGTGAGCTTCAAGGGCACGCTCATGCACTTCTTCGGCCGCATCCTGCACGCCGACCTCATCATCAGCACGAGCGGCCGCATGCAGTCGCACGAATCGCAGCCGCTTGATGAAAGCATCAAGGGCGAAATTGAAAAGAACCCCGGTGTGCTGGGCGCGTACGAGCTGCGCGAAGTGAAGATGAACTACGGCCCCGTAGGCAACCAGGACAAGCTGCTCATGAAGTATTACGGCGAGCCGCCCATGCCAGACGTGAAGGGCGAGCCACGCTACCCTATTTTCGACTCTGTCGACCGCGACAGCGAAGATGCCGGCCGCGACCTGTTCCACTCGCAGGAACCCACCATTCTGGTCTCCGAGAACTTCGTGGTCCATTACCACAAAAAAACCGGCGACTCGATGGACCTAATGACCCCCAAGGGCCTGAAGCAGTTCCGCATCGTGGGCGTGGTGAACGAGTACGCGAACCCGAACGGCACGCTGTTTCTGGCGCGCACCACTTACCGCAAATTTTTTGACGACCGCCTCGTCAGCGGCTTTGCCGTAAAGCTCAAAACCGGTCGGGACCCAGTCGAGGTGCGCAAGCAGCTCGATAAAACCCTGTCCAAACAATTCAAGCTGACTATCATGCTCAATTCCGACATTCGCAACCAGGTGTCGGCCATTATCGACAACAGCTTCTCGTACACCCGATCGATCGAAGTGGCGGCGCTGCTGGTCGCGTTGCTGGGCTTGATGAACACCTTGCTCATCAGCGTCATGGAACGCACCCGCGAGCTTGGTCTTTCCCGCGCGGTGGGCATGACCAAGTCGCAGATCGCTAAAATGATTCTGCTCGAGGCGGCCGGCCAGGGCACGCTGGGAGCGATTATTTCCATGGGCCTTGGAACATTTCTGGGCCTGCTGTGGGTGACTCAAAACCTGGCGCATAGCCTGGGTTGGGTTGTCGACTTCTATGTGCCCTGGAACGCGCTTTTCAACGTTCTGGTGCTTGGCTTGATTGTCACGCTGGCTGCCGCCTGGTACCCCGCGCGCCGGGCCGCCAACCTCGCTATCGTGGAAGCTTTAAATGAATAAGAACCTACCCCCTCAGGAGACCCATATGAACAACAACGCAATCGTCGAAGTCAAAACGCTCAAGAAAATCTACACTCAAGGTGAAACCGAAACGGCCGCCCTCAAAGGCGTGTCGCTGCAGATTCGCAAGGGCGAGTTCACCTCGATCATGGGCCCCAGCGGCTCCGGCAAGAGCACGCTGCTGCATCTGGTAGGTGGCCTCGATCGCCCCACTTCGGGCAGCGTTCTTATCGACGGCCAGGACATCGTCACCTTTTCAGACGACTCCCTGTCTGCATTCCGGCGCAGACGTCTCGGCTTCATCTTCCAGTTC
>JACQAW010000485.1 GCA_016194725.1 Deltaproteobacteria bacterium | reverse complement strand
TTGAGTGATGTTTGCTTTTCTGTTAATTATGTACTGTCGTTGAGTCATGACTCTCTCTTTTGCTTTCGGTTAATGGTTTTTATTCACGCCGGGCTTATTTAGCCCAACTACGCATTAACCCCGGAGAGTCATGACTTCTTTTTCTCAGCCTACCGGCTGATACAGTGAAGCCGCCTGCTGTAAGCGCTTTTCTAAACTAAGCCAGCTGAGCGGGGTTTTCGGCTTTTGTTTTGCGCAATCGCTACCCGTCCCGATACGGGACGCACCGCATTGGATTCCGTCTTCACTTTTCTGTCCAAGCTTCTCTGGGCTTTTTTCACCGGATCAAATTTCTCTAAGTATGCATCCAGCGCAGACGAAAGAGTGTCTTCAAAGCCAGCGGCTTTCTGCAGGCGCTGTGATTCCAGGTCCTGCACTCTTCTTAACTTCTGCATGCATTCTTCTGAAATGCCCATCTCGACTTTAAGGCGATCCCAGGATAAATAAGTCGCCCTATCAGAAACAGCGGCTTTGGGGTTAACCCTGGCCACTTCACGCTCAAGCACCTTTGAAGATACTGTTTTGGCAAAATCCAGCCACTTCACTTGATTCTCGGCGGTGATGACCGAACAAAGCTTTCGGGCTTTGGAAACAGAAATATTTCCGATTTTTATCTCTTGTTTGAAAGCTGGAATGACTGCCGACTTCCTGGCAATCGAAATGAAGTTATAGGCGCAATCTTCTGAGAGCTTCAAGTGCTTGACCGCATACTTGTAAAGGCTCGTGCACCCATAACGACGAAACGTTTTCCGGTCATCTAACGCCTGCAAGATATCGATGACCTCGCCAACACAGCTCAAATAGCGGCCGGCGACTTCAAGGGCTTTAAGGTGTATTTCCAGATCCATAGTATTTCTTTTATTCATCGCAAATGAATAACACGAGAAATCAGCCCCTCTTTAAACGTGCTGGGCGCCTCTAGAATCAAGTTATAAAATCAGGCATGAAGCCAAAGACTCACGCACTAAAATTGAGTCGTTACAAGGCCGCCAGAGACATTCCTGGGCCATTTCAAGAGCAAGGCAAAGCTTGGGACCGGCAAACATAAAAATAACGTCAACAATATTCTTAAATATAAATCATAACAGGCCGCCCTAAAACCCCTCGCGCTTCAGCCGCGCCACGATCTCCGAGTAAAACTTGATGTAATCAAGCCCGCGCGAGCGGCCCAGGAACTGGCCGATCTGCGCGTAATGATCGCCCTCGTAGGTGCAGATCATCTCGCCCAGCTTTGCCGAATGCACCGAGACGAACCCGTCGTTGTCGCCCTCGTAGCGCTGAATGATCTTATTGGGTACCCAGAAAAGCGGCAGCGCAGTGCGCAGCATGGGGCTGCGAATCACGCTGGTGGCGCTGAAGTAAGCCACATCGCGCATCTGCGGGGCCACGAGCGGCAGCGTTTCGGTGCAGAATTTGCTGGTCAGCTGCTGGTAGGCGCGCGTGCTGTTTTTGATAGGTGCGAGCAATAAGTCCATGGCTTGAAACGTGGAGTCGGGAACCAGCCCCAGCGCAATGTCGGCAATCATGGGTCCGCGATTGGGCGCACCGATTGCGGTGACGCTGGCCACTCGCTCGGTGAAGCCGAAGTTGGCCGCCAGGTAGCGCGCGTCCAGGCCACCAAAGCTGTGGGTGATCAGATTCACCTTGCCCTCGGGAATAGTGGCCTGAATTTGCTCTTTCAGCTCGCGCGCCCGGAATTCCATCGTATGAAAGGGCGTAAGATTGGGCACGAAGACTTCATTGCCGGCGTCACGCAGCAGCTTGGGAAAGCCATAAAAATATTCCACGGGCCCATAGGTGCTCTTGCCCCCGAGGCCATGCACGAGCACGATAGGGTTTTTGAGCTGCAAGGGGTCGGTGGGCATCTAAGAAAAGTCTATCACAACTTATAGATCTTTCAGGGGATGAGCGCCGCGCGCCCAGGGGGATTGAAAATGCTCGGCAATCCATTCAGGTGTCACCGCGTCGAGTGTTTCGGGTTGCCATTTGGGATTTCGGTCTTTGTCGACCAGCAATGCGCGAACCCCCTCGGCAAAGTCGTGTCGCTGGCTGCATTGCATGGCCAAATCGAGCTCCATGCGCAGGCAGCCGCCCAGGCCCAGGTTTTTTCCGCGTTTGAGCTGCTCAAAAATCACGAACGATGAAGTGGGCGACCCTCGCGCAAAATCAGCCGCGGGACGGGCAAGCGCTGCGTCAGAATCGTGCGCCAGATTTAACAGCCGCGTAAAGGCAGGCATGGGTTGCTCGCCGGCCAGTATCGAGTTGATGCGGTCCAGGCGTGGCATGAGTACGGGCGCCGGCAGCCGGCCGACGTGCCTTTCGCTAAAGCGGGTTGCCAGCGCGAAGAGCTGCCGGCGATTGGCATCGGCGCCGGCCATATCATTTATAAAGTTGGGGCTCCAGGGCGCAGCTTGCAGAAGGGAACAAAACTCGCCGATTTTGTCGTCGGGTACGAACGAATCGGCCAGTCCCGACGAAAGCGCATCGGCGGCATTCACGCGTGCGCCGGTGAGCGCCAGGAACAATCCCAGTTTTCCCGGCAGGTCATTCAAGAAATAGCTGCCGCCCACGTCGGGAAAAAGCCCGATAGTCTGCTCGGGCATCGACAGCACCGAGCTGGTGGTGACCATGCGGCAGGTTGCGCCCGCAAGCAGGCCCAGGCCGCCACCCATGGTAAACCCATGCGCGATGGCGACGATGGGTTTGATCGACTCGTGAATCGCGAAATCGAGCCGATATTCCCTGGTGAAAAACTCGATACCGTATGCCGTATTCCCATTGGCGGCTTCGATGCGCACCGCTTTGACGTCGCCGCCGGCGCAAAAGGCGCGCGGGCCTTCGCCGCGCAGTACGATTACGGCAATGCCGGGGTCAGCTTGCCAGGCGGCAAGCTGCTGGTGCAGCCGCGACACCAGTTCGAGGTCCAGGGTATTGAGGGCCTCGGGGCGGTCCAGGCAGGCAAAACCTACCGCATTTGCGACGTGCGTCTTCAACATTTCGGCCAGATTAGCGGCATTGCAACAAATTGAAAAGAAACTAAACTGAGTAGGAATGCACTATGAGCCGCATTGGATCGAGTTGAAAAAACGCGAGCGCCTGTTCAAATGGCTCTTTTTTCTGTATCTGCCTGTCCTGGGCGGCGTCATGTTCGTCATGTTTATTTTCGTGAAGCTGATGACCGATTATTTCTTTTTCAGCTGCGCCATCATTTGGATTGCGGGCATCGTGGCAGCGGGATTGAGATGCCTGGCCTGGAAATGCCCCCGCTGCGCGCACCCGTTTTTTCGGCTGCTCCGGCCTTTTGCCAAACGCTGCTCAACGTGCGGTTTGTGGAAGTGGTCGCTCAAGGCCGATGTCGGAAAATATGCCCCGCTCAAGAGGTGACTTTGGAGCTGAGCGGCTCATTTTCATGACGTGGTGGACGTGGATCTCAAGCCACGCGCTTGAGTTCGCGAGCCGCGCCGGCCGAAGGCAGATAAAACGCGACGCAATAATCCTGGCCGTACTTGCCTCGCAATACCAGGTTTCGCGCGGTAAAACGCGCGGCAAGTTCAGGGCGTTGTTCGCACAGCTGTGCCGCGTGTGCTTCCAATAGTACAAGGCGGCTCTGCAAAGTCGTTGAGCGGGTGGGCAGGTAGTGGTCCAGGTCCATGAGCCGCATCGATTCGGCAAACGAATTGTCCGTTCCGGCCTCAACCCACCCCGCGTAGCGAACGGTGCCGATCTCGTGCCAAACGGGCCTGATCGAGCCCACCGCGATTGCCGCGCGGAACTCGAGCTGAATTTCGTGACGCAGCAGGAACTGCATCTGCAGCTGGCCTTGCAGAGACTGCAGCCTTTTGAAGACGGCGTCACAGGCGTTGATCGCCGTTTGGCTCGGGTTCGCCACCACAGCCGAGTCGAAAAATACCCGTATAAAATCGCCCTCGGTTTGAATCACCAGTCCCTTGAGCTCAGCGGCAACCTCGGACAGGTGCGAGATGCAGATGTCGACCAGCTCGCCGCCGCGGCCAAGCTCGCTGCCTGCGCGAAAAAGGCGTTCGGAATTTTTGAGGTCGATGACCAGCATGGCGCCGGTTACCGAATCGGGAATAACGGTGTGCCGATGATAGGGCGAGACCGGCGCTTTTTGAAGCAGCAGGCGCTCCTCGTGGTAGTCCCGCAAAGCCAGGGCTCCAAGTACGAGCAGCAGAAAAACTTTTCCGATGCTGGCAACGAACAGCCCCTGGTCAAAAAAACAGTTCGCCGCAATCAGGGCCAGCGCGCCGCCAAAGTAGAGCAGCCGGCGTTCGCGCACGGGCAAGCCCACCGCACCACGCCGCTGCGTGTGCAGCAGCCACGCCTGCAGCCAACAGCTGGCCGCACCCACGGCGGCAAAAAAACAGCCAAAGCCCTGGTAAAACAAGGCGTGCAATTCCAGCTGTCGCACGGGGTCGCGTATCCAGGCCGCGATGGCCAGAGGCAACAATAAAGCCGCCGGTATTCCCCATCTAAAAACGGCGGGCCGCATGCGCGCGAAGGCAAAACCCACGAACATGCCGGAAATGGAGTAGTAACATGCGACAACCAACCCGTAGGTATTGAGCGTGGTGGGGCTGAGTGCCAGGTAAAAAAAGTCGAGGCGCTTGAGTTGGATGAGCGCGTTGGCAAAGGCATAAAGCGCGATATAAAAATGCTCCTGTTTTTCGCGCGACACCGACCACACCAGAAAAAATAAAACCGCCAGCAGAAGATTGGCGATAAACAGCGACATGGGGCGCGCCGATACTTGCAACCCCTGGGTGCGGCGCCAGCTTGCGGCAGTTTCCTTGCGCGCAAAACCGCTGCCCACGTGTTCAGAAATCACATCGGGGGTGCCCGGAATCCCGGCGTCGTTGATGATTTGAATGGCGATGTGCAGGGGCCGGCCGGCTTGCAGGCGCCCCATGGACGTGGGCAGCACCAGAGGTTCGTTGTCTGACCATTTGCCGCCGATAAGGTAATCGCCATCGACCCAGATTTTGTACGTGCCTCGTACCCAGCCGAGCACGAACTGATTGGCAAGCCTGGCGGCGGCCTGCTGTAGCACCGTGCCTGGGATGGTGACGCCGATCCATAGCTCTTTGTAGCGGCGCCTGAAGGCCTCGGTGCGATGTTTTTGCTGCGCGCGCGAGTGGGGGCTGGTCCACAGCGCGGGGTTCGCGGGATTGGCAAAACAACCGACATTGGCTTTGGTGCTGGCGCGGGCATCGAGCGGGCAAGGCGCGGATTCCTCGTACAAGGCGTGCCATTCGGTCAGGGCCACCGGCACCTCGACCATGTCACCGCCGCTGCGAAAAACCTGATTGAGCATGAACGGCATGAGTGAAACCGCCAGCACGAAAAGCGCTCCGTAAAACAGCGCGTCCTTGACGCGAATGGCGTCAGACGAAGCCCCAATGCGGGCCTCTTCGGGAGTTCGGTAAAGCTGCTTTGCGATGCGAGTCAGGAATACGGTCATCCTGTAAGGCTTTTCGGAACATTTAGTCAGGAATACAATGGGATGCCTCAATCCCGGGCACAAACCGGAAAACTTTTCCCACTTCGGGAATCAGGAGTGCGGAATTCGCCAGCCGCGCGAATTCCGCACCCTCTGAAAGTTACGGTGAAGGTGGCAGCTTAGAAACAGGCCGGCAGCTCGGACCGCACGAACTCCTCCTTGGTTTGCCCAAACCAGGCCAAGCCCTGGCGATTCCTGATCATGGGGTCGCGAACGCCGTCTTCGAAGGTCTGGCCGGATTTTTCGCCCGTGACCAGGTCAACGCTTGAGCAGCTGAAGAGCTGCTGGGGGCCGTAGAGCTGCTCGCTGCAGGCCCAGAACTTGACCTGTCCCTGGTAAACCATCAGAAAGGGCGTGCTGATCTGCTTGGCCGCAAACCAGTCGGCGCCGCGGCCGGGATTGTAGCAAGAGGCGGCCCAGCCGTTGGGTGACGACTTGTACGAGTGCGCCACGTTGTTTGTGTTATGGCCAGCCTGGCAGTCGGCTCTGAAAAACCGGCTCTCGGCCGCAGCCAGGTTTGGCGCCAGCAGATTGAACATATAGGTCTGCATCTTGGTGTCGAGCTGCCGCAGCTCATCGCTTGAGCGTCCGGCCGCAGACAGCGCGCTGTAGTTGCCGGCGTAATCGCGCAGCTCGCTCAGCTGCTCGGGGCGCACGGTTGCGAAGAACGAGTTCGCCTCGTCCATTTGCCGTGGCGTCATGTCGGCCTGGGTTTTCAGCTCGCTTTGCTTTTGGTCAAAGTCAGCAGCTGAAGGCAGGGCCATGCGCGCGCACGGTTCTTTTTCAGAACGGCTGGTGCCTTTCACGCGCGAAAGCCAGAAGTCCTTGTCTTGGCCGGGCACGGCATTGGGCATTCCCTGCGGATAGGTTGTCGAACCGGAGCCGGTTGCAGGGGTCGACGGCGTAGCTACGACTGGCGGTACCCAGCCTTTGGCGCGCGAGCCATCGGCACACGACTGGTAGTTGGACTGAAAAATCGTCTTGTGGTCGTTGTACATTTTCTTAAAACCGATTTTCACCTCGTCGACCTCCAGCTTGATGTGGCTGTAACGTGGGTTGAACACCGCGCTGCCGGCGGCCTTGAGCAGCTCAAAGGTGGTGACGCCAGCAACCGAGAGCGGAGTGAAAATACCCGCGGCGATGACCTTGTAAGCGTTGTGGTCGTGGTTGCTCGGAATCATGTTGCGAAACGCCTTCGAGAACGAGGCGCGCAGAATGGGGTGCTCGAAGTGCCAGAACACGCGGCGGTCGGCGTTGATTTTGCGGAAGTCGAGGTCGCGGTCAATCGACTCCGAAAACGCCGTCACGGCTTCAAACGCATCGGCGATTTCAATGGCGCAGACTTCCGAGATGCACAGGCGCAGGGCATCGTTTTCTTCCTGAATGGCGCCGGCAATGGACCAGATGGCCTTGCGGTAATGTTCCTGCGAAATCTTTGATGAGGTATCGGTGATGAGCATGACTTTTTCTTTGGTCAGGTGCGCCTGATTGACGATGACCGAGTAGCGAATCACGTTGCGTTTGACTTCGCTCATTTCAAAAATCGCCCACTGCATGCGCTTGGCAATCGTTTCCACCGTGCGGTCGTAGGCGGCCTTGTCGCCAGGGTGCCGTAGCGAGTTGATTGAAATTTCGCTGGGGCCGATGAGGCCTTGGCTTTCGATTTCGGCAATCAGCTTTTGAATCTCGGCTTCGGGCAGCTCGAGATCATAGCCTGGCGTTTGCACCGGGGTGGCCGTGGGCATGGCGAAAAGGGATGGGGCGCTGGAAAATAATAAGGCGACCGAAAGGCACGAGGCCTTCCAAAAATGTTTCGGGCTCATTTCAAACTACTCCTGGTAATGGCGTTCAAGTTAACGCTATGTGGCTAACATGGAGGTTTGAGGGGTTGATATGGAGAAAAATCGGATGAGGGCGGCGGTGGCCTGCCGTGGCTCACCGTAGTCGGCCGTCTTTTAATATTTTTGATGTAGGATGTTCCCATGGCTTTTATTGGGACCCGCCCATGATTCGAATGCTTCGTTTGGATAACTATCGCGTCATGCCGTGGAAGAACGGACGGGGTACGACCCGGCAGATCGCGATTTTTCCGGAAGATGCCGCCTTTCCCGGCGACGAATTTCTTTGGCGCGTAAGCTCGGCAAAAGTAACAGAGGCAGGGCCGTTTTCGGCGTTTCCCGGCTGCGACCGCTTTTTGGCTGTGTGGCAAGGCGCCGGGCTGCTGCTTGGTACTCAGTCGCTTGAGCCCCTGGTGCCCCAGAAATTTTCGGGCGATGAGCCTATCGAAG
>JACQAW010000088.1 GCA_016194725.1 Deltaproteobacteria bacterium | reverse complement strand
GACGTACTCGAACTTCAAGTGGGTACCCACAATCATCCCGAGCAGGACCGCCTTTCTTACGACAGGGCGTCGTCTGATGCGACGGTCAGCCGACTGGGGCTGATGGGAATGAATGTGGCCACAAAAGTTGATGCACAGAACAACCTTGCACGAATCGATGAGGCGATTCGAATCGTCAACGATAACCGTGCAGGCTTCGGTGCCTTACAAAACAGGTTGCAATCAACGATCAACAACTTGACGGTTGCAGATGAAAACCTGTCCGCGGCCAACAGCCGTATTCGTGACGTCGATGTCGCGCTGGAATCGTCGGAACTCACGAAAAGAAACATTCTCATGCAGGCCGGTACAGCAATGTTAGCTCAAGCCAACTCGAACGGCATGCTCGCTCTGAAGTTGATCTCTGGTTAGGCAGAGATCGTGCAGTACAGCTGTTGTAATAGAAGTATCTGATTTACCTAGAGACGTGTGAGTTCCGTCCCGAACGCTCACTTCTCCTCCCAAAGGTAAAGAGACCGCCCCAGGAGCTCGAGACCGTCCCGTCTCGAGCTCCTGGGGTTTTTTTATTGCATCGTGTAGAAAGGCTGCTACGCTCAAGCTGACAACTTTAAGGGAGGCAACATGGCCGATGAAATTGCGTATTGCGTAAAGTGTAAGGCGAAGCAGACGATGAAGGACAGCGCCGTAGTGAAGATGAAGAACGGCCGTGAAGCCCTTCAAGGCAAATGCACGGTATGTGGTACCGGCATGTACAAGATCCTTCCCAAGGCCAAATAAGCTTGTTTTCGTGAGGCGCGCCCTTAAGTGGCGCGCACTCCTCTCCTCGTGCTATAGCCGATAGGGCATGGCTTTTCTAAACCCTTACGCGGACCGTCTTAAAGAATTTTCCTCCTTCGTTCTCAATGACACCGATGCTCATAGTCTGGCTCAGGGCTGGCATAAGCTTTTTTCAGCACGTCTGGGAAACCCCCCGGCGAAGCTGACGCTCGAGATTGGCTGTTCCAACGCCGAGTTTTTATGTGCCGTGGCGGGCCGTCATCCCGAAATCGCTTTCGTCGGAATCGACTGGAAGTTCAAAGTTGTCTACAAGGGCGCCAAACGCATTCATCGCGAGAATTTAAAGAACGCGATGCTGGTGCGCGGCACGGCTCACGATCTGGAAAAAATCTTCGGCGAAGGCGAGCTGGACGAGATTTGGATATTTTTTCCTGATCCCTGGGCAAAAAAAGGTCAGCTCAAGAAACGGCTCATGCAGGAAAGTTTTTTGCTCGCTGCGCACAGGGCCTTGAAAAAAAACGGACGGATTTTTTTCAAGACCGACCATCCCGGCTATTTTCAATGGGTGCTGGCGCTGTTCGGCGAACCCGAGCCCGTGCTGCCCGAATATAGCCAGGCGACACCGGTCGAGCGCAGCATGCGGTCGCGCCAGATTCAGGTGCGGCGTCTGGAGAAAGACGGTCTTCCTGCCGCCAATGCCGCGATACAGGCTGCTTTCAGGCTGGAGCGGTATTCGACGGATTACTGGGGCGAGCGCACGGGGCGAACGGTAACGCCATTCAGCGAAACTCCCACTTTGTTTGAGCAGCTTTTCGTCAAGGACGGGCTGCCCATCTACTACGTCGAGCTGGCTCGGAGGTAACTGGTTTGAGGTTGCGGCGCGGCGCGGTTTGGCTGCCGCGTCGTGGGGCCAGCTGTTATTTTTACATGGCCTTCGTGCCGAAATATATTCTGGTCCTGGTTTTTCTGATCATCACCGATTACTTCGCCGCGATTGCGATAGAAAACTCGAAAAACCAGAAAAGCCGGATGCGTTTTTTGCTGGTCAGCCTGGTTTTCAACGTCGGCACGCTGGCTGTCTTTAAATACTTCAACTTTTTCAACTCCAACCTGGCCGAGGTTTTCAAGCTCCTTGACCTGCATTATCCGGTCGCAAATCTGTCGTGGCTGCTTCCGATCGGGCTTTCTTTTCATACGTTTCAATCGATGGCTTATACGATCGACGTTTACTACGGCAATGCCCGGGCCGAGAGGCATTTGGGTTATTTTGCGCTTTACGTCATGTACTATCCACAGCTCGTGGCTGGCCCCATTGAACGGCCCGGCGAGCTCCTGCCGCAGCTGCACAAGAAGGCCGACTTCGACCCGGTGCAGGTATCGGCGGGCTTGAAACGAATGCTTCTGGGCTTTTTTAAAAAGGTCGTCATTGCCGATAATGTGTCGATCCTGGTCAATCTTGTTTACGGCGACCCCCGGGCGCACACGGGATTGCCACTGATCGCGGCCACCTATTTTTTTGCGATACAGATATTTTGCGATTTCTCAGGTTACTCCGACATCGCGCTGGGAGCGGCGCAGGTAATGGGGGTTCGACTTTCTGAAAATTTCAACCGGCCTTATCTTTCGCGTTCCGTTGCCGAATTTTGGACACGCTGGCATATGTCGCTTTCCAGGTGGCTGCGGGACTATCTGTATCTGCCGCTCTCGCTCAGCGGGCGCAATCGCGGAACGCTGTTCGCCAACAGCTGGAAGACTATGGCCGTATTTTTGATTTGTGGCCTTTGGCACGGGGCAAACTGGAATTTCATCGCATTTGGCGGGCTGCATGGATTTTATATCACCACTTCGCTCTGGACCAAGCGCGTGCGTAAAAAGACAGGCGACCGGCTTGGGTTGAAGCGTATTCCGATGCTGCACGGTGCCTTCAAAAGCTTCGTTGTTTTTCACCTGGTGCTCATCACCTGGGTATTTTTTCGCTCCGCCTCACTTTCGCAGGCCTTCTACATTCTCAAGCACTGCCTGGATGGCCTGAGCATCGACGCGTTTCGGCATCTGCCGGAACTTGTGGGCGAATACGAGCGCAAGAGCATACTGGTCGGGCTTTTGAGTGGCTGCGCCCTGCTTTGTTTTCAGACAATTACCGATACGCCGCATCTAAAAGCCAGATTCAGCGCCGCGCTGGGCTTTAACCAGTCCTTTGTCCCGCGCTGGATTTTTCTATATGGCGTAATGCTGGTCATCATGTGGTGGGGCAGCGGCGATACCGGGGAATTCATTTATTTTCAGTTCTAGCTGAAATTTGATCAAAAATAGGTTTAATACTTAGTACCGCGGGCGCGGTACTAAATCGCGGAGGTCCCATGAACCAGGCTGAGGTGTTACAGCAGCTTCAACAGATATTCGACCGGATGTTTCTGGAGCCCGTAGTGCTTACTTCTGAGCTCAGCGCCGACCAGGTCGAGGAATGGGATTCCTTTATTCAAATCAGCCTGATCGTCGCGGTTGAGAAAAGTTTCAACGTTCGCTTTCCGGTCGGTGAGGTGGGGCAGACCAGAAACGTGGGCGACTTCGTTCAGCTCATCATGAAATACCAGAAGAGCTAGATGACTACTCGTGTGGCTGAGGGCGTTAGCCCGCATTTCTCACCAGCTTTCTACTGCGGACGCGGATCTGCTCGCGTGGTCGCGCGTGCTCGGAGCTCGCTCTCTCGACAGCCTGTACCAGGATGCCTTCGTTCGCTCGCCCCTGTGCGCGCGCAACCGCGCGGCAGCTCCGCGCCCTCGCGACGAAAGCTGGTGAGAAATGCGGGCTAAACCTGTTGTCATTGTCACGGGCGGTACCCAGGGCCTGGGAAAGGCGATTTCACTTCAGTTTGGCAATGCCGGCTATGAGGTCATCGCGATTTTTCGTTCGGATACCGGGAGCGCGAAGGCGTTGGAGGCGGAGTTCGCCCGGCTTTCCATAAGGGGCCGTACGTTGCAACTGGATCTGGAGCACGGTCAGTCCTGTGAGCGGCTGCTCGAGCTGGCCGGGACGTTGGCAGCTGATGACCTCGTTGTCATTCACAATGCGTGTGCGCGATTTCAGCCCACAATGATTCGTCAGCTGGATTGGAGGGCCTTTGAGCAGAACTTCGCGGTCGCTGTTCATGGCGCCTTCAGCTGCGCGCAGGCTTTTTTGCCGGTGATGGCAAAAAATCGCAAAGGCACTTTTATTGCCATACTCAGTTCCAGCACCCACGGGCTGCCGCCAAAAGGATTTGGGGCCTACCATGCTGCCAAGCATGCTCTTCTGGGATTCATTCAAAGCCTTGCCGTCGAATCCGCACTGAAGGGCATGCGCATTTTTTCAGTTTCACCGCAGTTCATGCACACGCCGCTGACGCAAAGCTGGGATTCCAGATTCGTCGCGGCCATGACTCAAAGTTCAGGGCAGTCGGCACAGCCGGTACCAGTGGATGATCCGGCGAGTGTCGCGAAATACGTTTTGAAGCTCACTTTGGACCCGAGTATTCCGGGCCGCGGTGAAGATTACCGGACTTTGGCGACGTGAAGAGGTATCTGCTTCGGGCAAGCTTGTTCGTGTTGGTGTTTGCGGGCTCGCTTGAGGCCCTGACGGCGATTGCCAGCCGTCTGGCCGCTCTTTATCACAAAACGCCGGCTTACTCGGGAACGTTCGCGAATTACTCCTGGACCGACCGGCTTGAGCATTCACCCAAGGTATTGATCATGGGCTCGAGCGCAGCGCGATATGGCGTGAGCCCTACGGTACTTGCCCGGAAGGGCGGCTATCTTTCCGGCGAGGTCGTGAACCTGGCCTTTGATGCCCGAAATCCGGTTCAGACCTACTATGTCTGGAAAAGTTTGAGCGAGCAGGTGAAAAGTTCGGTGCGCCTGGTCGTGTATGGCTTCGAGCCCTGGACGTTTTACCAGAATTATTATGCGTACGATGACTTCGCGATTACGCAGTGGGGCCCGGTGCAGCGCCTGGATGTGCTTTTCAACGCCAACTTCGATTCCCAGACCCGGAAGAAGGTTTTGCGTTATAGCTTTCTGCGCAGTGGTCTGGGACAAAGCATCCGAAACAGTTTCGGCTTTTTACAGAAAAACCGGCAAATCCTGGCGACTCCCCCTGATTTCGGTGCGATTGAGCTCAAGGCCCGCCCCAGGAATTTTTCAGGCAATGCACGCGAGTCGTTTGTGGATAAAGCGTTGTTCCCGGTGTCTGATTTTTATTTTTCATATTTGAAAAGGCTTAAGGACGAAGTCGAGGCTCGGGGCATTCGGTTCGTGCTTTTTACGACCCCAAAGGCCAGCGAATGGACCAAAGACTACTCCAGCAGTTGCCAGGACGTTGAGCGCGAGACGCTAACCAAATTGAACGGTGCTCTTGGCCCTGTCATCCTGATAGACGCCATGGGGTTTATGCCCGAGCCCGAGAAGATGGGTTACATGGCTGACAACGCTCATCTCAATGACAAAGGTCAGAAGGCATTTTCAGCTTATCTGGCCAAACGACTGCAGCTGCTGGAACCAAAACAGCCAGCCAAGGCGGTTGCCCGGCTCTACGCTTACTGAAAACAAAAAAACCGGATCCCTTTCGGGACCCGGTTCTTAAGAGAGAGTAGAGAGAGAGAGTAGTTGTTGGGACAGGACAGGACAGGACACTTGTTAAAATCAGTTCAAACTTATTAATATCTCAGTAGCAGACGTAGGTGTTCACCAGGCCGCCCAGGTACTGATGCGTTTTGCAGCTCGTGCTTACCGCGCCGGTACCGATGCACGAGTAGTAGTAGTTGCTCCACGTGGTGCCGTATGGGCAGCCCGGGGTGCCTTGATACGTTGGGTAAATACCGATCTGCTGACAGTAGTAACCGTTGAAAAAGCTGTTGGGGCCGCAGTTGCCTTGGGTCGATGCACCCGTCGAGGTGCAGTACGTACCGTTCGAGGTATAACCAGTCGGGCAGGGGGCGCAGGCTGCTGATGCGTTGTTGTAACAACCCACCGGTAACGTACCGGCTGGAACACCGGCTACGGTTGGTACCGTGGCTACAGTTGGTGCCGTGGTGACACCTGAAACAACGGTTCCGTTGTTCAGCGCGCTGTTGTCGGGATTGCTTCCGCAGCCAGTCGCCGCAATCGTAAGAGCCATTGCGAGGGTCAATATCACGGACAAGTTAACCAACTTCATAACGTACTCCTGTGTAAGGATTCAGCCTTACTGGTAGCGAATCCAGCCGTAACCGTTGTAGTAGTACCCGGCCGCTGGTGCGCCGTTGGTGTAGTAGCAAACATACGCTGAGCCCGAGAATCCACATGTATAGCCTGAGCCCGCGCCGTAAGAGCTGCCGTAAGTTCCGTAGCCTGCCGTCAAGCAGCCACCGTATTGATAACTCCAGCTGCCGCCGGTTTGGCAACCCATGCCGCTTGGCATACAACCGTAACCGTTCCAGGCACCGGCGGTGCAGCCTGTACCATTTTGCGAGGTGCAGGATGTTCCGTTCTGCGTGTAACCCATCGGGCAGGGAGCGCAGGCACTCGAACCGTTGTTGTAACACCCGACTGGCATCGTTGCGCCGACACCGGGAATCGGTATCGCTGAGCCGTTGCTCGCGACCACTCCATTCACCGAGGCTGGGACATCGTTATTCGATTTCCCGCAACCTGCCATCATCGCGCTGGCAGCAACCAAAAGGGCCAAAATAGAAACATTCAAAATCTTCATACAAACTCCAATTTCGTTCGTTCGGGATGGCCCTAGTGCAGGCTTGGTGCCAACTTGGAATTGATACGAAATCATTGGGATTTGGCTGAAAATGAGCCATGGAAAGCATTCTTAAGTGAACTTAAATGTCGAAGATATTTTATAGTGCTGCCAAGTTCTTGGACACTTTTTTTGGAGCCAGCCGCGGTGGGCCGTAGCCGGTGACCTAACCGGAGAGTTACATTGATTTCAGTTCGGTCCAGAGTCTTTGTATTTTTTCGATGCGTTCCGGGTTTTCCTGCATCATTTCAAACTTCGAAAGTGAGGCATCCGATGGAAAAACCGCGATGTTGTCGGCCAAGGCGCCCAATTCCGGCATTTTGACGATATCAACCACGGGACTGAAGAAAAGGTGTTTGACCTGAATGAGCGCGACATCCTTCTGGAGGGTAAAGCGCATGAATTCCTTGGCAAGTTCGGGCGCCGGGGCCCCGGTTGGAATGGCCAGGCTGTCGACAAAGAGCTCACTGCCCTCTTTGGGCAGCACGAAATCGATATTGGGGTTTTTACGGTTTTTTACCTGAAGCACGTCGCCGGAATAAGCTTGAGCAATGGCAACTTCGCCGCTTTCAAGTACGGGCTGTGATTCAGGAGTGTAGGACTTCAAAAATTTTTTCTGTTTGGACAACAGAGCTTTGACCTTGGCGAATGCTTCGTCGCCGCCCTCGTTATAGGGATAGCCCAGGTATTTCAAAGCCGCACCGATTACTGAGGGTGCGTCGTCGAGCATCGTGACCTGGCCCTTGAGCTCAGGGTGATCGAAAAACCACGAAAGGGAATCGACCTTCGTCTTGATCTTGGCACGGTTGACTGCGATGCCCGTCGTACCCCAGGAGTAAGGAACCGTATATTCGTGAGTCGCATCGAAGTCAGGGGCTTTAAAGCGGCTGGTCAGGGTTTGAAGCTCGGGCCAGTCAAGCCGTCCCAGCGGCACGATCAGCTTCAGCTCTTTCAAGGCCTTGACCAGATAGGCGGTCGGTACAATGAGGTCATAGCCGCGCGCGCCAGCTTGCAGCTTCGCCAGGAGCTCTTCGTTGGAAGAGAAGAAATCCATATTCACTTTCACCTTGGCTTTTTCTTCAAAGCGCTTGATGACGTCGGGTGAAAAATAATTGGCCCAGCAGTAGAGGTTCAAGACCTTGGGGGCCGCTGCAACGGACGCCGCGATTGGGCTTTTATCGCCAGATTTCGTACAGGCGGTGACGGAAAAAATGAAAAGTGAAAGCAGCAGCGCCCATCGGGAAAGTTTCATCATGATCTGGACTGTAGGAAGTAATCAGTCCTTGCGCAAACGAAAAACAGTAAGGACCGCACCCAGAGTAAGGAACAGCATGGCCGACGAGATGGCGTTCATTTCGGGGGTGACTCCAAACCTCATCATCGAATAGATGCGCAGGGGAAGCGTATCGCTGCCGACTCCCGCCGTAAAAAAAGTGATGAGAAAGTCGTCAAACGACAGCGTAAACGCCAGTAATGCCCCGCTGACGACGGCAGGCAGCAGTAACGGCAGCGTCACGCGCGAAAAGGTTCGCCAGGGAGTGGCACCCAGGTCGGCGGCTGCTTCTTCCAGCAGGGGGTCCATTCCTTTCAGGCGAGCCAGTATAATGAGGGTGACGTAGGAAACCGTGAACGTCGTATGCGCCAGTACCACCGAAAACAGGCCCAGGGTGATGTTCAGAAAAACAAACCAGACGAGCATAGCCAGTCCCATGACGATCTCCGGCAAGACCAAAGGCAGGTTCAGAAGGGACTCAAAAAAGACGCGGCCCCAGAACTGCTCCTTGCGCATTCCCAGCGCCGCCAGTGTTCCAAGCAGAGTTGAAAAAACCGTGGTGCCCAGCCCGATGGCAATGCTGTTGCGCAGGGCCAGCAAGAGTTGCGGGTCGCTGAACGCGCGCCGATACCAGTGGTAAAAGGTGGGGCCGCCGCGGAATGACGAGATGGAAAGGACCAGTAGCGGAAAGTAGAGAAAAAATAATAGAAATCCTGCGTAGGCTACCAGTACCGGCCGGCGTTTAAACATGAAGGGCTACTTTGGTATCTGGCAATGGTGCCGGCGCGGTATTTTCGGCTCGACGCAGGTTTTCGTCGTCAGCGGCCTGACGCGATAGCACGAACATGAATGCGGCCATCGCAAACAGGACTAGAAACGAGCTCAGCGCGCTGCCGAACGGCCAGTCGCGGGATTTCAGAAAAGTCTCTGTAATCAGCGTTCCAACGTACATGCTCTGGGAGCCGCCCAACAGATCAGGGATGACAAATTCGCCAAAGGCCGGAATGAACACAAAAAGGCTGCCCGTGACAATGCCGGGCAGGCTTAGGGGCAGCAGCACTCGAATGATCGTCTGGGTCTTCGTGGCTCCCAGGTCATAGGCGGCATCCATGAGCGTGAAGTCAAATTTGTCCAAGGCGACATACATGGGCAGCACCATGAATGGCAGGTAGTTGTAGACCATGCCGATGCTGACTCCAAAGCTGTTGTCGACCATTTGGAGCGGAGCCGAGATCAGGTGCAGCTTGAGCAGGACACTGTTGATGGTTCCGGCTTCACCCAGCACCAGCTTGAGTGAGTAAACCCGAATCACGAAATTGGTCCAGAATGGAATGATGACGAGGGCCAGTAGTGCTTTCTTGGCGCCCTCTGATGATCGGGCCATGAAATAGGCGAGCGGATACGACAGCGCCAGGCAAATCGCCGTAGTGTAGGCAGCCAGCCACAACGAGCGGGCCACAATCATGAGATAGATGGGCTCAAAGGCTCGTTTGTAATTGTCCAGGTTGAGGCTCCAGTCCACTTGGCCGTAGGCGCCCTTGTGTCGCACGCTGTAGAGAATCACGATTCCAATGGGGATGATGAGAAAGACGATGAACCACGCCAGACTTGGCAGAATCAGAAGCGGCGGTTGGCGGCGCGACATTTTTTGATTCATGTCGATTGAGAAGCCGTCGGTTGTGAGCTTGAGACCAGAATACTGTCGGCTGCGTCCCAGACCGCATAGTAGCGGTCGCCCATCTTGAGCGAGGGCATCTTGGTGGCGGTTTGGTTTGCCACCAGCGCAATGATTGGCGGCAGGCGATCGGAGATCTGCAGCTTGATCTGGGTGGTCGGGCCGAAATAAATTCGTTCGATCAGCGTTCCGCGCAGCACGTTGACGGTGTGTCCACTGGGAATGGGTGCGTCGGTGGGCACAGCCGTCGCGGCTGAGGCGCCGTTTGCCGGCGTCACGGCACTGGCCGGCGCCGGCGCACTTGACGTCGACGACTGGGTTCCCAGGCCACCGTGCCCGCTACCGGCAGGTGCGGTGACGCGAATTCGAATTTTCTCGGGCCTTACCACGAGTCCGACGTTGTCGCCGGTTGCCGGGCGGGGTTTGGCTTCATCCTGCTTTGCGAACAGCGTTCCAAATCCATCGGTGGCCACGGCCACGCCTGATCCGCCGCCACCAATGGTCGCGTGCGAGGCGGGTCCGGAAAAAACGTTAGTCGTTCCCACGAAGCGCGCCACGAAGGTGCTGGCTGGCTGCTCATAGACTTCGGTTGGGGTGCCGATCTGCTCGATATTGCCGGCGTTCATGATCGCAACCCGGTCAGAAAGGGTAAGGGCTTCGCCCTGATCATGCGTGACGAAAATAAAAGTGGTGCCGAGCTGCTTTTGCAGACTCGAAAGCTCGCGGTGCATCTGCTCGCGCAGCTTAAGATCAAGTGCTGCCAGCGGCTCATCGAGCAGCAAGATCGCGGGCTCATTGACCAGGGCACGCACCAATGCGACGCGTTGCTGCTCACCACCAGAAAGCTGCTGAATGGAGCGGCGAGTGTAATCTTGCAGGCTGACCATGCGAAGCATGCGCTCGACCCGCTCTTTGACCTCGGCGGGCGGTCGCTTTTTCATCTTCAGGCCAAAGGCCACATTCTCGAAAACGTTGAGATGCGGAAAAAGGGCGTATTTTTGAAAAACCGTATGCACGTTGCGCTTGTGCGGATGGATGTCGTTCACGACCTTGCCGGACATTTTAATCAGGCCCTGGCTGGGCCGTTCAAGGCCGCTGATCATTCGAAGGCAGGTGGTTTTTCCGCAGCCGCTTGGCCCGAGGAAGGAAAAGAACTCACCCTTTTTGACGCTAAACGACAGGTTGTTTACCACGACCCGGTCGCCGGTAAAACTCTTGGTCACATGCTCAAATTCAAGTTCCAGCTGGTCGTTCATTAAACTGTGTTCACGGAAATAAAAAACCCCCTGTCTCTTTAACGCAAGAGACAGGGGGTTTCATTAAAAATCTAAGGCCGAATTAGCGGACGAATTGCTTGAATTCGCGGCCGGCGCGGAACTTTGGAACCGTCATGGCAGGAATCTTGATTTCCTTGCCGGTCTGGGGATTGCGGC
The DNA here is from genome assembly GCA_016194725.1 of Deltaproteobacteria bacterium. Taxonomy (GTDB): domain Bacteria; phylum Bdellovibrionota; class UBA1018; order UBA1018; family UBA923; genus JACQAX01. Next base: position 5,144 of record JACQAW010000088.1, on the reverse strand, counting down.
CAAGGCGCGCCTTGCGCTTGCTCTTGGTGAAAGTGCCGAAACCGATGAGCGTGACGTCGTCACCCTTCTTAACGGACTTCTTGATGGTGTCGAGGCAGCTGTTGAGCACGTTTTCCGTGTCAACTTTGGTCAGCTTGCACGTCTTGGAAATGGTTTCGATCAATTGAGCTTTGTTCATTTGGTTAACCCCTATAATTAAATTTAAGAAAAAAGTAATGCCTGAGTACGCGATTGTTACGAAGGGGGCCACTGCTGTCAAGAGTCTTTTAAATTCCGAGCTGCAGACCCATGGTCAGTGAGGGGCCGAATTGGCTGACGTGAGAGCTGCCGAAATTCGGAATGTCGCTCTGGGGAATGTAGTCGTAGAGAAAACCAATTTCCCCAACCAGGCTGAGCCAGCGCTGAAAGTAGTACTTGTATACGCAATTGAGCAGAACGGGGTAGCCTTGCAGGTTTACCGTTCTGGTAGTGGTGGTCGACGGAGCGCCCACGGGGCCGACGGACTGCACGATCTGGACGTTGGTGATCGTGTTAATGCCGGCATAAAGTCCCACGCTGAAGTCGTGGGTTTCAGACTCTGAGATATCGTTTTCAAGCCCGATCATGACGCCCGTGGCTCCCGGAAGCACATCGGTGTCGTTGTCGCCGAAGGCCACGCCGTACCCGTTTGAAAACGAAAAAGCGCGAACAGCCGCGCGCAGATCGGGCCGCCAGGCTCGAGCCGAGATCTCAAGGAAGCCCAATGGGGAAAGGTGCAGATGGCCTTTGGTGTCGCCGATTTGCGCAACCAGAGAGGAGAGGCCCAGTGAAAAACGAAAAAACAGCCAGGGCAAATGGACGCCACTCCTGCGCTCGTGAGTGCGCTCGGGCATTTCGAGGTTGGACGCCTTGATGTCATCTGAAAAATTCGTAAGCGTCAGGTCGCCCTGCCAGATCCAGCCGAACTGGCCGATGCTCGTCTTTGTTTTGTACCAGCCGTCTTTGCCAAAGCTCGAAACCCGAAGCTTCGCGCCCACGGGCTTGCTTTCGATGATTTTGGCGTCCAGCGAGGGACGCTCGCGAATGGCGGCCTGCTCAACCGTAACCACGGCTTCTTGCGCGGCTATGGCCGGAATCGCGGACAGGCTCAGGAGAAGTACGAATACCAGCATGAGTTTTCGGGCAATGCTCATGCGAGGAGCTCCTTTCCGAATACCAGCCGGTAGGTCTTTTTGAGGCCGTCAATATTGGAAGGAAAACGCAGCAGCTTGAGAGCCTCTTTGGGCGCGACCCATTGAAAATCCTGATGCTCGTTTGGATCAAGTTTTGGCGTGGGCAGATCATCGACCGTCAGGGCAAAGATGCGCTCGCGCGCCGGACCGAAGCGTGAGGTAAAATCGAACTCCACCCCGGTATCGAGCGGGGAGGATTTGAACTTGAAGCCGGTTTCCTCGAGTGGCTCGCGGCAAGCCGCTTCAAAATAGCCTTCGCCCATTTCGACGGTGCCGGTAACGGGCTGCCAGAACTCGCCGCGCAAGCGGTTGGTTTTGAGCACCAGGCAGTGCTCCTTATTCTGACTGAAAATCCAGCATTGAACTTTACGGTGCAGCATAGGGAAGTACCATTAGTTTATCACACCATGAATGACATGAGCCCGGTCATGAACAGGTTCCAGGGTACTGAAGCGGTAATCGCGAAGGCGAGTCCGCGTCCAAAACTGGCGGCGAAGGCATAATGGCTTTCGGCGCCGATAAAAACCCAGATCACAAGCGTGGGAACAATGCTGGCCAGAAAATATTGACCAGCTTTCGGGTGGTAGCGGCTGGCCAAGACCAGAAATGCGACCTGGATAGCCATGAGGAAAGGTGAAACACAGAAAATAAAGCGCAGCGACTGCCCAAGGCGGTGCGGCGCGTCGGGCAGTGAATCAAAGGCGAAAAAGACGGAACAGGTGATTGCCATCAATATTAGCGCGAGAGTGCCCGCAAACGTGAGGAACCCAAGGTGCAGCAGTGGCACTCCACCACCCGTCAAATATGCGCCGGCGATGATGACAGCGGCAGTCAGGATGTGGAGAAGCCAGGTTCGGCGAAACTGAAAAACTCCGGTTTCAAGCGCCTGAGTCCAAAACCGAACGGGATGTACGAACATGGCGAACGGCCAAAGCATGCGTTTTTTTGAATCGGTCGACAAATGTCGGCCTGGCGCGGCTTCGTCCTCGGTCAAATTGCCCGAACGCCCAAAACGTCGTGCGGCCGACTCGGCTGAAAGGTAGGCAATATGAAAAGTAATTACGGTCAGCCCAACCCGAATTTCGTCCAGGTTTTTAAGTTCGGCTTCGACGACCTGGCGCTGATTGACAAAAGTTCCCGATCGGCTGCCCAGGTCGCGAATAATGAAAGCCTCACGTTCGCGCGTTAAAATTGCGTGGATTTCGGAAAGAGTAATGTCCGTAAGACGCAGGTCGCCACTGGCCTTGCCAATACTCAAGGTATTCTGTTCCAGGTCTACCCGCCGCGGCGAGCCGGTCTGCGTGTCGGTGAACTCCAACCATGCGTGAAGCGTGGACATATTTGGATAGTACCAGAAAGAGCATTGTTTGTTAAAATCTCGTGTGATAACTGGTTTTTACAGTGCCGATGTAGCTCAGTTGGTAGAGCAACGCTTTCGTAAAGCGTAGGTCTGCGGTTCGAGTCCGCACATCGGCACCAGCTTTTTCCGCCGAAAATCGCCTGATACTTCGTCAGATTTTTAAAAAAATCCTCAGCGGCCATTAGGCCGCTTCCGGTGTTTTTTAAAAATCTTCCTTGTCTCAGGCGATTTTGGGCGGAAAAAGCTTGGTGGCGCGCCATTTAGTTGTGCGGCCCGTCGGTTGCCTGGGTTCGTGTGTGATCGTTTGTGATTCTCCGTGATGGAATCGGGTTCTTCTCGGTCCGTAGTGGGTCATTCAAAAAACATAATCAGACACAGGCAGTTAGGACTTTGAGGCGATAGTTTCGGAAGGATCTATAGCCGTAAGCCCTTCTTTTCACAACCTTTGCCTTGTTGTTGAAGCCTTCGGTTCTGGCGTTGGTGATTCGGGAGAGAAAGTAATTTAGAATCTCGACACGCCATTTCGTCAGTCATGGCAGTGAATGCTCGCACGGCACGTTTGTGGCCGCGGATTCGATAGAAGCCGTGGAGCTTGGTGGCGCGCCATTTAGTTGTGCGGCCCGTCGGTTGCCTGGGTTCGTGTGTGATCGTTTGTGATTCTCCGTAATGGAATCGTCACGTGGCCTACCAGATATGACATTGATCCTTATTATTTGGCGGAGCAGGGTGTTGAAAAAAATAAAAGTGTGTAACCTAATTGCGTGCTCGTCTCGGACGATATTGGGCGGAGTCAGGACGGCAGGCGCAGCCAAAAGGACCCGTCGGGGAAAGCGCAGGTTCCCGCTGGAATGAAAATATTTAAATCTGCCCTTTGATTTTTTTCGGATTGAGCCAAGAATGGTCCCGGAAGGTAAGCCAGGCGATGCGGGCCAAGAGGAAAAAAGCTGTTCAATGTTTTGGTTCGCGAAAACGATTGAAGCCTGTTTCACGTGCAAAATCAAGCAATGAACATGAAACTCCGCCACTCCCCGCGGTCCATCCCTGGCGGGTTTGTCCGTATGGAGAGCATTGGGTCAAGACACACCCGATGCATGTTTCGCCGAGCAAAACTCATCCGGACGGTTCGATTACCACGCGACACGAGCATTGCGCGCACAATCCCTCAGGAAAAGACCAGCTTTATCCTGATGAAATTCAGGAGATCACAAATCAGAATTTTTCCGATCTTAAAAACAAACCTTGTCCGTTGCCTTTGGGGTTTGGCACTCAAGGCAGCAAATACGATGATCTGATTGCGGGTTGGGTTCAATACTGGAACGAAGTTCTCAAACCCAAGGTCCCCTTGGACCCCAATCTCGTTAAAGCGCTGATCGCCTCTGAATCTGGTTTTGACCCGAGTAGACTCGCCAAGCCAAAGAACTCAAATAGCGCCCGCGGTTTGGCACAAATTACAAATGGAACTCGAAAACTTTTAGATGGAGACAAGGGCGGGTTGAAGGATCATTTGATCACGGCGACCAGGTCTGACTTGAATGATCCAAGTGTGAATATCTGTGCCGGGGTCAGATGGCTTTTTGAGAAAAGGAGATTGGCCACCTCTCGTCTTAAGAAGCCTGCCGCCTGGATCGACACGATTTGGGAGTACAAAGGCACGAAACTCGCGTCTAAAAAGGAAGCCGAAAACATCAAAAATATTTTCAATAAATTTTATGGGGAGTATCAAAAATGCGGGAGGAAATGAGGCGCGCTAAGGTCTTTCTATCGTTCTGCCTGATTTCGGGCTCTGTATTCGGCGAGGCTTCTGATCATCTGCTGACTTTGAAATCAGAATTTCCCTATGGATTGCTAGGTGATGACTACGGAATTTTAACAAAGAGCGATCTGGCAATCAATGCTTGCCATTTCAAGCCAAAGCCATACCCACCCGAACCCCTGATTGACCCATACGAGTACTGGCAGTGCTTTGAAAGCAGAAGCATCTCCTTGAATTGCGATAGCAGTGGAATTCGGGATGACCATGAAGGGATCATGGGCCTGGTCGTAGTGAAAACGTACAAGAATCAAGCCAAACACGAGTATATTGAACGCAGACCTTGGCCGATCGGCGAGTGCAAAAACTTTCTCAAGGACTTGCGTCTTTTGTTAACAGGAACGTCGCATGCTTGCATTTCCGGATCATTCATTGAAAATGAAACAGGGAAGACGGGTGGCAAGATATCGAGTTGGCTATTTGAGCGGCTTAAGACCAGCAAGGGATGTGAAGGCCGCAGTTGTCACTTCACCGAGAAGATTAAGCAGGAATATTGCTCAGACCTCAAATCATGATCTCCGCTGCTTAGTAGGAGCATCTAGGAGCTCGCGAAACAGGGTTGCAACTTGGTTTCGGAGTGGTTTAGTAAGGTGTAAAGGCGAGTACCGGTGAACTCGTTTGGACTGGCGCCTAAGCGTCTCTTTTCATACAATTATCAGACTGGCGTATCCAGGGTTTTAAGACGGTCTTGCGCCTCTGATATTTTTATCCGAAGAGCCTGTTGAAGTTAAAACAGGAGGCTAAAAATGGCGAGACGATTTTC
>JACQAW010000487.1 GCA_016194725.1 Deltaproteobacteria bacterium | reverse complement strand
GGCTACTGCAACGGCGTCGCACTGGCTTCCATGCGTTATGCCGAGCCCTTTCGCGAGGTCGACGTCGTGAACCCCGATGGCCATCGCATTCGCTTTCACCCCAATGACATCAAGGGCCTGCTCAGCCTGGCGCATTCCCATCCTTCAATCCTGCACTGGCAAGTCGGCTGGCGCTGCGAAGAATACGACACGTCGTCGCTGGCGTGCAACGACATCAACCCGGCAAGCCTGGTCATCGTACTGGCCAATCGCATCGGGTTGGCGCACGAGTCGCTCGTCGTCGATCAAAATCCACTCGCCCCCGTGATCAACAACGCCGTAAGAAGCGCCGAAATCACGGTGCTGCAGCCACCCTATACTGTCAGTGACGTGCCGGACGTGGCTGAGCAGCTTGAGGTAAGAATCGACCTCGAGGTGGCCTCGACGCTCCTGAGCACCGATGCCGCCAACGTGCGCGACGCCGGAAACGGCGTGTTCAAACACGTCGAAGATGGAAACGTGCGGCTGTCGTACCAGGCCACACTGGCACTGGATGCCAATGCTAAAATCATCGGTGGGCGCTGGACTGGCCGCAAGCTCAGCGGCCCGGACTTCGTGTGGGGCGCCCGGGGCGATTCCGCCAGCGACATCGCCGTTCATGACCACCTCGATGCCCGCCCCCAGATTCGGTACTCGGTACTCGAGGCGCTGCACGCCAAGAGCGTGAGCATCGAACCCGGAATTCCGCAGCTCGACATCACTCAGGTGATTCCCAACAACCAGACTGAGATGTTTTCGTACTACACCGGGGACGCGAAGATTCGCGTGCATGGCGGGCGCTATATTCGAATTCTGGGACGCCTGAGCGGGGAATTCCTGCATTCAGCCAAACACATGAACTGCACCGTAGGCGCCGACGACCAGGAGAGGCCCGAGGACATGCAGGTGCTCAACTTTGAGTTCACCCGGCTGAACCGCCACGGCAAGTTCCTCGACTATGACCTGGTCACCGAGGTAAAACGCGAAGGCGCCAATCGCCTGAAATGCAATTTCTATGGCCCGGGGCCCGATCAAAAGCTGGCCAGGCTGGCTTACGCCCACGCAACCGTCATCTACCCCTGAGCCGACAACGCGGACGCAAAAAAATCGGAATGCCGCGCAAGCTGGATTATATATCCGCGAACGTCGTCGCGAGGTCCCGGGGGCAGCTTGCAGAAGGGCACGATGTGCTCGTCGGGCACATAGCGGAAGGTGAAGTTGATGCGACGGGTTTCGAAGTTCTCGGTATGAAGCTCGAACTTCTCGCCCGCTTTGCGCTCCACCCGCTGCACGCGGTGAAAATAGCGGTTCTTCCAGCGTTCGCCGCCAAAAATCTGCAGTGAGCAGTCGCCCAGCCACTGCTGAAACACCACCTCGTCGCGCGTGCCGGGCCGCCGGCTCGAAATGAACTGAAAAAAAGCGCGTTCGCCCAGCGATATCGACGCCACGGGGCCGGGCTCGAAGTCCTTGTGCTCGCCCACTCGCGCCGTATCGATGCGTTTTTCGTTTTCCTGGCGACTGCCGTAATAGTTCACGAGGCACGTATTCAGATGCCATTTCTCGGGCATGTCGGCACCTCGGTACATGCCGCGCGCAATGGCCTCTACCTTCGCAACCAGCCGCGCCAGCACGGGCGGAAACTGCTCGGCCGCCACGCAGCGGTTCTTAATGCCCTTGGGCGGATGATAATAGTTCAGACACGCGAATTGCCAGTTGCCCAGCCAATAAACGGGGCGCAGCAGCCAGCGCTGCTCTTTTCCAGCGGGCGGCGGATTATTGGCCGAATAGCGCTGCTCCCAGATGGGGTGAAGCTGACCCAGCCAGGTCAGAATTTCGGCGCGCTCGGCCGGCGTCACGAAAGCGGGATTGTAATGCAGCCCCCCGGGAATCGAGCCCGGCCGGCGAGGCGATGGTCTCATCGTCCCCTCAAGGTTTTTTCACACTTGGCGCGCGTGCCCGCTACGGTCTTGAGCACCGCTACCGACTCCCTTCGGCCCTCTTGAATCAGATAATACATCTCGGCGTAAGCCGCATCGCCGGCGTGTTCGCCGAAAGACAGCTTCCCGCTGCGAGCCAGCGGCTGCGCCCATTTGTCGGGCGTGAAGCTTTCATTCGGATGCCGGGTCAGATTTCCGGCGTAATCGTAGAGCTTGTCGCTGATCTGCCGCTCATAAACGTCGCCCGCATAATAGGATGCCGAGCCGGGCAGGTGCCGCCAGCTCATCTCTTGCGCGACTCGCTCCTCAGTGATGGCAACGGTTGCTCCCTCTCCCAAAGAAGCGTGGTTGAGCTTCATCAGATTATTCACCGTCAACATGCGCGCGGGATAGACCCCGTATACTCCAAGCTTCGACTTGAGCAGCGCCCTGCCGATTCCCAAGTCTTTTGCCCAGTCGTGAATGGCTGCGAGCAAAGAGTCGATTCCGGTTCCCGAGTACACCATGTCCATGAATAACACTCGTTTGCCGCGGTCGATGATTTGCCTTGGCGATAACCCGTTTTCCTCGAGATGCCGGCGAAGCGCCGCTTTTTGTCCGGCGGTATTGGTGCGAGGCTCGTTATTCGAATAAGGCAGCTCGTGCAGCCTGGGGTTGGCGCTTTCTCCATGCCTGTCCAGAACGCCTTCCAGATAGGCTTTAAGCCCCTGGCCCGACCGCCCGATAAATACGACCTCGTCATAACTTCGCGAATGATTGAGCACGTCGGCGGCCATGCCCTGCAACTCGGCGCGCCCGGCCGGGGTGGCATAATACGAAGGGCCGATGTAGCGCTCGTCATTGGTCACCGCGATGCGAACCTGCATGTAATCGGGCGCGAGCAGCTTGCGAACCTCTTTTTGAAAAGCGCGGTGCTGAGCCAGGGTCAGCTTGCGGTAGCTGTCAACGCCCGGGCCTTCGAAAACGCCGTTATCCGCCCGGGAGCAAAGGCAAAGCAGAATGTTCAGAACCTGCCAAAACACGATGTCTCCTATTGACCGTTGTGAGCAGTAGGAGACAGCGGCCGCTGCGCGGCGGCGGGAGTGGTGTCGACTGACTTTCCAAAATCCAGCTCTTTGAAAACCTTGTGCATCATTTCCTTGCGCAGCAGGCGGACTTCGAGCGTATTCTTGCCATCCACCGACCGCCAGCCACGCTCGTCGATTCCCCTGCCCGACGTAACTTCGATTCCGAACTTTTCGGGATACAGGTAAATATCCGACCCCTGCGTCGCGCAGCACTCCATAACCGCCGGCGGCATTGAAAGACAATCGCGGTGGTCGTGAATGAACTGCACCGTTTCAAAAAACTCGCCCCACGTTTCGCCCGGAAACCCCGTCACGATATTCACCGAGCAGTTGATGCCAACCTGCTTCATGGCCCGCAAAACCTTGCTGGCCGTTTCCTTGCCGTATCCTTTGCGCATCAAGTTCAGCACGCGGTCCGAACCCGACTCGAGGCCGAAGATGAACCACCGAAACCCCGCGTCCTTGAGCAGCTGCAGAGTTTCGACATCCAAGCGCGGGTCGATGCGGCCATGCCCCCAGAAGGTAAAGCGGTGCTTTCTTTTGGCCAGCTCGGTGGCCAGCTCGCGCATGCGGCCATGATGCCCGTTGAAGATCAGCTCGATGAGGTAGAACCGGTCCATTCCGTAACGCTCGTAAAGATATTCCATCTCGGCGATAATTCGCTGCGGGCTCTTCTGTCGGTACTTCACATCCCACATCTTGTAGTCCATGCAAAAATTGCAGCGGGCCGGGCAGCCGCGCGAGGTGTAAAACGGCAGTTCCAGGTCGTTGGCCGCCGGATAATCGGCGTCGACATACAATTTGAGCGGCATGTCGTCAAAGTCAGGAAAAGGCATCGCATTCAGATCCATTACCGGTTCGCGCAAGCCCTCGTGGCTGATGGTGCCGTCGTCGCCCAGCACCGAGGTGCCCGGTACCGCACGCAGCTTTCCTGTAAGCTCGTACTGGCGCACCAGCTCAGACAAGCAGGTCTCGCCTTCGTGATGCACTACCGCGTCAAAGTACGGGCCCGGAACCATTTCGGAATCATTTGAAATTTTAGTGCAGCGCGGTCCGCCAATCACGATCTTGACCCTGGGTTTCTTTTCCTTGAGGACGCGGGCAAGGTGCATTGCAGCGGGCGACTTCGTTACCGAGATACCCACCACGTCCGGCTTCTGCTTGAGTATCTTTGAAGCCCAGGCCTCCAGGTTCTTGGCGATGATGTTGGGATAGATGAAGTCCCGAAAGTGAGCGTCGTCGAGCCACTGAAACCCTTTGTAGAACGTCCAATACGATTTCAGCTCGGGCTCCACCGCGTGATAGGTTTCGATATTGAAGTCGAAAGACCTGACGGTATGTCCGTCTTTTTTCATCTGGCCCGCGAGCAATGCGATGGAAAGCGGCGGTATGCGGGTTGTGATTAGCGGAACAGCCGCGAGAACAATTTTCATCCAGTCGACCCCCAGGCCACAGTGTAACAACTTGAGGCCGAAATACGCTAGTTCTAAACATGAAGATGGCAACGCAGCGAACCATGCGGCCGTGCAACCCAAAACCAGCAAAGACATGCTGACTCCGTTCGAGGCTTGGGGCCCTGGCATCAAGGCAGGCTACGCCCTGCCCCAGTAAGTGGCGGCAACGATCAACACAACTCCCGGCCGGAATTCCTGAAAAAAGATAAAAAAAAGGCCGGAATGCCGAAGCATCCCAGCCCTGTTTTTTGGACCTGAATGAACCTGAGCTTACATCTTGTTGTAAACGGGGCGCAGCGCTTCGCCTTCGAACGTCGAACGGGTGCTCATTGGGCGACCCCGGCCGTGGTATTCACTCTTCATGATGACTTCAGTGGCCGGACGAGCCACGAAGCTTGGGCAGTGGTTTGCCGTATTGTCGCGAATTGCGAGTGTTTGCAGCGCGCCGTCAACCCGGCGCAGGTCCTTGGCGGCTTTGATCAACTTGCTTCCGCACTCATCGACGTTGCGGTCGACGATAGGCAGCTCGATGACGATGGGCATGGGCATGACCTGGGCACAGAACTGGCCGACTGGGCACGAAAACTTGCGCATCAGCGTAAGCGTGGCCTTCCGCGCGGCATAGTTGATTTCGATTTCGGCGCCGACGACGCTGTCCTTATAAGGAAGCTGCTCGTCGAGATGAATGCGCGTCAGCTCGGCGCTCCATACTGGCGGCATCAAGCTGCGTGCCTGGGCGGGCAGCTGAGCGCCAACAAGACCGAGAAACGAAACCGCCATGATAAACTTGGACTTCATTTTAAAACCCCTTAAATAATTTTTTTAATTTTGTTACCGGACGGGGGCCTTTATAGGGGAGTTTGCTTGTAATTGGAAATTATTAATTCATATACAAACTCATAAATATTCGTGATGATTAGCCCATTGTGGCAATTGCCCTGCATTAGAGGTAAGGTGCGCACCAATGGACCGGTCAACCAAACTCGAACTACTGCAACGCTCCCTCGGCCTGCGCCACAAGCTCAAGGTACACGACAGCATGGGCAAGCCTGACACACACGAGGAAATCGCACTCAGCTCACTGGCCCGCTGGGAGCTTGAAGACGAGCTGAACGCGATAGAAGAGATTCTGCGCGACTCCCGTCTGGAAAATGTGGCCGAAAAACGCGAGCTCATTCTGAAAAAAGGCATCAAGAAAAAGCCGAAGAAGTAACGAGCCAGCGCTACTTTTCCGCGAAGGTGCGGATAAATGCGTCGACGATGGGCGCCGAGAAAAGCTTTTCCGCGTCCACGCGCAGAATATCGAACGGGTTGAGCGGCGTGCCTTTGGACATTTCGGCCACTTTAAGAAACTCCTCGCTCAGGCCGATAAGCTCGGCCACGCGGTTGATTTCCACATTGCCTTCGGCATTCGGAAAACCGCTGCCGTCCATACGGCGATGGTGGTCGGCCACCGCGGACACGATAATGGGCGGAATCTTTTTCATCTGCTTGAGCATCTCGGCGCTTTGCGCGGGATGCGCCCGAAAAATCGCCCGCTGCTCGTCGTTCATGCGCGGCTCCAGCTCGTCGCGAATCACTGGCGGTTTGCCCAGCAGGGCAATGTCGTGCAGAAAACAGGCAATGCCAATACCATTGAATACGGCCGGGTTGGTGCCGCCGATGTGCTTGAGCATCATGCTGGCCAGCATCGTACAAGCCACGCCGTGCTCAAGACTGGCAATATCCCCCAACAGTTTTTTTACGACCATATTGTCGCCGGCCAGCTGGCTCACCATTTCGGTGGTATTGGCCACGTACTGCTGCGCCCGCTGCACGCTTTTTTCGCCAAAGCCGGAATCGCGCAGCATGCGGGCGGTAGCCTCGCCCTGCCCCACCACCTGACTTACTTTGATATCTGCGGATGCCGATTTGTCCGAAAGCACCTCGGTAACCAGCGCATCGTAAAGGTTCAGGTAGTCGGCCTGCGCTGTTTTCAGGATGTGCAAGGCGGTTACGCCCCTGGCGCGATAGCTTTCAACCCGGTCATGCGACAGCACGTCGCCTGACTTGAGAATGCGCACGAACTTGCCCGTGCTCAGGCGCACATAAACGTCAAAAGCCGACTTGACGCGGCCAACAAGATTGGCAAGGTTCACTTCCATGACGTCGCCGTCAGCCAGCGTGCCCGAAGGGGCCTCTTGTTCACTCCGGGCCGCTGTCGGCTCTTCGGACGCCGGCGGATCAAGATCATCCGGCGACGGCGCATGGGTGGGGTTGCCGCTGACCATTTCGACCATTTTGGAATAAGTGAGCGGCTTGGCGATAAAACCCGCAGCCCCCATGCCCTCGGCCTCTTCACGGCTGACGTTCGGCTTGCCGTCATAAATGACGAACACCGGCACGCCCACCCGATACTGGTGGCACGAGCGCATGACCGCCAGCCAGGCCGCAGTGCCCAGCACGGGATTCACGAAAACCGCGGCATAGTCGAAGTCGCGGTCAGAAAGCCTGGACTGCGACGAGCGCACCGTATCGGAAAAAATAGGCGTGATCGCGCTTTTACCCATGGTCTTGCGTGCAATCTTGAAATCTTCGACAACCTGGTCGGCGAAGTCCCCGTCATTATCCGCGATTAAAAACCTGGTAGGCTTTTCGCCTTCTTCCGCCATCCTCAAATCTTATGGCGATTCCTTGTCGGTGGCAAGAAGCCCCTTAAAGAGCCAAAAATCACCGGCAAGCGTTGCAAGGAATCCGCACGTCAGCAAAAGACCCAGCTCACGTGGCGGCTGAAAATAAGAGCTCAGAAAACACAATGCGATGCCCACCATGCAAAAGGCCACCTGCACCGAGGCTCCGCCCAGGCGTTGCACGCCCAGAGCCAGCCGTCCCCGACGGGCGCTGAAGATGAACTGAATCGTATTGTCACCGGCCAGGCCCACCAATGTGGCGGCAAAAATGCACGTGATGAAGCTGATGGGAATTTGCAGCAACCCCACGGCGGCGCACATAGCGGCCGAACCCCAGAAAGCCGAGAGCAGCAGCGCCGGGATTCCAGGCTGCCCCAGCTGCAGCGCCAGAAAAACGATGATGCCACCCACTAGAGCCAGGCTGATGATCAGGCTCTCAAGCAACGTGGAACGTATACGATCGCCAAATTCGGCATAGGAAATGGGAGTGCCGGCAAGCCAGCATTGACCCTCGGCGCACAGCTGCGCCACCATGCCGCGAAGGCGGTTGAGCGCGCCGATTTCGGAGTCGCGCAAAAATAATATCGCGCGGCCCTCGCCCGTGGTGGCCACATACCTGCGAAAACCCTGCGCCTCGCGCAGCTGGCGCAGCAACGCCGGCCGCACCCGGTCCGGAACGTTGGCAAGCATGAACTGCTCGACGCGGTAAGGGTCTTCGATGCGTGCCACGTTTGAAGTCCGAGCCACTGTCATGAGAATTCGTTGATTGCCTGCCACATCGTTATATCGCCGGAAGACGAGGCTGACGATGGCCTTGGTTTCCCGTGTCTGGCTCATATAGTCGAAGGTGGCGCGAAACGGATGCCCGGGTGGAAAGGTACGCTCGGGCGAATCGGCGATGCGCAGATGAAAAGCAAAGATGATAGCCAGCGGATAAATGACGAGCAAAACCCGGGCCAGACGCGGCCGTATCACCCAGTTTGAAAGCATGCGAGTCAGGCCGCTGAAAACGGCCCTGCGCGGCACCACCCAGTTCCGAAAACCTGGAAACTCCTGCACGAAGGCCGGCAGGACCAGAAAAACCATGCCCCACTCGATCAGGGCCCCCAGACCCGCCATGACGCCAAATCTTCTGATAATCGAAAGCTCGGAAACGCCCAGCGAAGCAAAACCAATCAGGGTGGATAGCGAGGTGAAAAAGCTGGGTACCAGCAAGCCGCGAAAAATGGCGCGCCAGTGCAGCTCACCTCGCAGCTGCAGATAAGAAACGAAGATAAAATCCTCGATCGTGCTTACGACGACGAGCAGGAAAAGATTATTCGAAAGAATATCGAGCGGAAAATCGAGTGCACCCATAAGCCCGTGCAGAAAAATGCCGGCGAAAACCAACGTCGTAATCAGCAGCAGAGCGCTGCGAAACGTGCCGTACAGCAGGCGAAACAGGAGCATGAGGACCAGCAGAATCACGGCATTGAGCACGAACAGGTTCTGAAACCCATTGTTCACGTAATATTGAAACGCGGCCATGCCGGTCCAGTGCGCCTGCAAAGGGGGAAACGCGACACCGACCTGACGCTCGAAATCGGCCATCATCTGTGTCACGACTACGGGGTCGAAGGTGCCGAATTTGAGGTTGGTGGAGTTGTCGCGCAGATAGAAATCCACGGCCATGTCATGGATTCCGACTCCGGCACCGGACGCGGCCGGCGTGACAATGCCGGCCCAGGGTGAAGACGCAAGTCGTCCCCACTGCGCGGAAAGTTCGGCCACTGCGGCGGGCCCGGCGGCGGCTGCATCGCAGTCGGGGCTGAGTACGGATGGAAACCAGGCTTCGCCGTGCCGCCAGCTGGCCTGCCGAATCGAAAACGCCGAAAACATTCGCGCCAGCTCGTTGTTGTCGCGCACCTGGGTACCCAGCCACTTTCGAATCGCGCAAACCTCGGCAACGGAAAGCTCAGCGCCGTCTTTTCTGGCAAACGTTACGAAGAGCTCGTTTTTGTCGCCGAACTTGTCTTTCAGCCCGCGCAGCAGGCTGGTGGTGCTGAAATCCTGGTCCACGATGTCATCAAGG
>JACQAW010000486.1 GCA_016194725.1 Deltaproteobacteria bacterium | reverse complement strand
GTTGCGACCAGAAAGCTGACCGGCATGACCACGGGAAGAAACGCAGCCGAGATGTAGCTCGTCATCTTTGCCAGCAAGGTCAGGCCGACACCATGATTGATGAAATAATCGGCCAGCCGCACCACCTGAAACATCAGGAAGACGAACATGAAGAAAACAAAGCCCCCGAAAAACGGATAGAGCACTTCGAGGAAAATATATTTGTAGATTCTAATAGGCATTGCGATTGATCAGCCCTTTGAAGACCGTCATGAAAAGAATTTTCAGGTCAAAAAGCACCGACCAGTTCTTGATATAGTACAGGTCGTACTCAATGCGTTTTTCCAGCGACGTGTCGCCGCGCCAGCCATTGACCTGCGCCCAACCCGTAATGCCGGCCTTCACTTTATGTTTTAGCATGTATCGGGGAATCTTGGTGCGCACTTCCTCGACCACCCAGGTGCGTTCAGGCCGGGGACCGACAATGCTCATGTCACCCTTGAGCACGTTGAGGAACTGCGGCAGTTCGTCCAGGCTGGTGCGACGGATGAACTTGCCCACTGCGGTAACTCGCGGGTCGTCTTTTTTGGTCAAAAGCTCCACGTCTCCGCGGTTTTCGGTGCTCATCGACCGGAACTTCAGCATCGAAAATCTTTTGCCGTTCAAGCTCATCCGCTCCTGGCGGTAGAAGACGGGACCTCTTGACGTAAGCTTGACTAGCAACGCAATCGCGATCATCAACGGCGCCGTAACCACCAGCGCAAACAAAGACAGCAAGATATCGCACACGCGCTTGATGAACATGTTCATGCCTATGATCGGCGTTTCGTTCAGGCTCACCATGGGCACGCCGTCGAAGTCCTCGACCTCGCAGCCCAGCGAAACATATTCGTAGATGTCGGGCACCAGAATCAGATCGACCATCTGGTCTTTCAGCTGATTGAGCACGATTTCGAGCTTTGCCGACTCCGCGCGGGTCAACGCGATGACCAGCTTGTCGGTATTGTGCTTGCGCAAGATGGCCGCGACGTCTTCGATGGGGCCGATGATCTTCACTTCGTGCCGCCAGGGCTCAGACGGCGTCGAGCCCAGAAAGCCGATAAACTCCAGCCCTAGCTCGGGGTGGCGGTTCAGCTTGTTGAACGCCTGCTGCGCGGCCGCTCCGGTTCCGACAATAAGAACTCTCTGAAGATTGAAACCCTTGGCGCGCATGGCACGCAGCGTGTTGCGCAGGATGATCCGCGAGTACACGAGCAAAAAGCCGCTCATGAAATAAAAATAGACGAAAACGCCGCGTGAAAGCTTGTAGGCCGTGACCAGATACGTCAGGGAAATGAAAACCAGAATGGCCAGACTATGCGCACGAACGACCTTATAGGCTTCCACCGTTCTGCGGGTCATGCGCTTGCTCGAATAGAGGTCGGCGATTGAAAAAACCGTTCCCCAAAGCAGTGCGATCACGATCGCAAACGAAGCATACTGGCGAAAGGGCGGCATCGCGGCCTGCATGATCTGCAGCGGATAATGTTTTCGCAGATAATATGCGAGAAACCAGCTCCCAGCCAAAATGAGAGCGTCCAGAATACGATGTGCGGGACCGAAGACGGAATAGTATTTCTTAAGCATCGTTTTTTTTGACCGCGTCGCCTTCCAATGCTAGGTCAGGTGGTAAGATGAAACAAGACGTTAACGTTGGCAAATTTTTGAATATTTCCGCCCAAAAACTTCCCAAGGCGCCTCCTTACGGAAAGGCCCAGTGCGAAGTCGTCGCGGTGGCGCCTGACGCCAAACCAAAAGCTAAAGATGATGCCAAACCCGGCCTTGTCCTGCACAAGGACTTCAAAGACTTTCGCCCGTTACTTGACCGTCTCAATGCTTCATCGGAATTTTCTCCAAAAGCGGGTTCGGCCTGCCTGGCACGTTTTAATGGCGTGCGTGGCGCCGACCACGTTCTGGTCGTCGGCACGGGCGTGGACAAAGACGGCATCAACCAGCTGGGCTCGGTTGAGCGCCTGCGCCGCCTGGGTGCCACGGTTGCCCACAAGCTCATCGGCGAAAAGGTCAAACAAGCCGTCGTTTACCTCGACACTTTCCTCGTTCCCTCGGGCAAGCTGAGCGTGGACGCCGCAACCGCCGCGTACGCTTTCGCTGAGGGCTTTGGCCTGGCCGCATACCGCTTTGACAAATATTTCTCGAAGACCAAGGTAGCCACGAAGGAAGCCAATGCCGACAAGGAACACAAGAAGGAATCCCCATTCTCGCTAACGCTGGCCAGCTCTGAAGCCGGTCGCGTGAATGGATTTGCGAAGGGCGTGGAACAGGCGAATGCCATGTTGCTTGGCGCTTACACCTGCCGCGACCTGAGTAATGAGCCGTCCAATGAGCTTCACCCCACCGATTTCGCCGATCGCGCAAAGCGTTACGCCGAAACTTTCGGCCTGAAAGCGACTGTTCTGGACGAAAAACAGATCATCAAAGAGAACATGGGCCTGCTGGCCGGTGTTGGTCAGGGCAGCATTCGCCCGCCACGCCTAATCATGCTCGAGTACACGCCGAAAAAGGCCAAGACAGCCAAAACCATTGCCTTCGTGGGCAAGGGCATCACGTTTGACAGCGGCGGTATCTCGATCAAGCCTTCGGCCCGCATGGAAGACATGAAGCATGACATGTCCGGCGCGGCAGCGGTCGTGGGCGCGATTGTCGCCGCCTCGCAGCTCAAGCTGGGCGTGCGCATCGTGACCATTGTTGCCGCGGCTGAAAACATGCCGGGCGGCAACGCCATCTGCCCAGGCAATATTTTGAACTCGCGCGCGGGCAAAACCGTCGAAATCACCAATACCGACGCCGAAGGCCGCCTGGTATTGGCCGACGCACTCGATTACGCGCAGGATCTTAAGCCCGATTACATCATCGACCTGGCCACGCTGACCGGCGCCGTGTCGGTCACTTTGGGCAAGAGCTGCTCGGGGCTCATGGGCAACGATGCGGGCTTCAATAAAATGGTCAGCGCCGCCGCCAAAGACAGCGGTGAGCGCGTCTGGGAATTGCCTCTTTACGAAGAATACTTCGACGACCTCAAGAGCGAGTACGCCGACATGCGCAACTCGGGCGACACGCCCTCGCACGGCACCGCCAAGGGCGCCATGTTCCTCAAGCAGTTCATCCGCAAAGGGACGCGCTGGGTGCACCTCGACATCGCGAGCGTGGCCTGGGGCATGGGCTTCATTCCGTACAACCCCAAGAAGGCGAGCTCCGGTTACGGCGTCCGCCTGCTCGTGGAGCTCGCCAAAAAAATATGAGTGACCGCTTTTACATCGAAGATGCAGGGAAAGTTTTCGCCAAAGGCGTGACGAACGTCGTGGTGAAGGGCTGGGTGCACAACAAACGCTCCAGCGGCAAGATCAAGTTCATGGTCGTGCGCGACGGCACGGGTTTCATGCAGGGCGTGCTCGTCAAAGGCGAGTGCGACGATGCGAGCTTCGAGGACTTCGAGAAGCTCACGCAGGAATCGGCCGTGATCGCCCACGGCACGCTTCGCCAGAACCCGCGCCAGCCTGGCGTGTTCGAGCTCGGCGTGAGCAAGATCGAAACAGTGAGCATCGCCGAGCCCTATCCGATCTCGCTCAAAGAGCACGGCGTCGAGTTCCTCATGGAAAACCGCCACCTCTGGGTGCGCTCGGCGAAACAACACGCGGCGCTCAGCGTGCGCGCCGAGATCATCAAGTGCATCCGCGAGTTCTATGACGACCGCGGCTTCGTGCTTTTCGACGCCCCGATCCTGACGCCGAGCTCGTGCGAGGGCACGTCGACGCTTTTCACCACGCCCTACTTCGACACCAAGGCGTATCTCACGCAGTCCGGGCAGCTCTACGGCGAAGTCGGCGCGATGGC
>JACQAW010000056.1 GCA_016194725.1 Deltaproteobacteria bacterium | reverse complement strand
GTGATCGACGCCGATGGCACGTACCTGGGCAAGTACCGCAAAAACCACATTCCGCAAGTGGCGGGCTTCTGGGAAAAGTTCTTCTTCAAGCCGGGCAACACGGGCTACCCGGTGTTTCAGACGCGCTACGCGAAGGTGGGCGTTTATATCTGCTACGACCGCCACTTTCCCGAGGGCGCGCGCGCGCTGGGCTTGAATGGCGCCGAGATCGTTTTCAATCCATCGGCAACGGTAGCGGGGCTTTCGCAGTATCTTTGGGAGCTCGAGCAGCCCGCGCACGCAGCGGCCAATGGTTATTTCGTTGCCGCCATCAACCGCGTGGGCCGCGAGGCGCCTTGGAACATCTGCGAGTTTTACGGCTCAAGCTACTTTGCGAACCCGCGCGGCAAAATTATCGCGCAGGCCTCGCCCACCGAAAACCAGCTGCTCACCGCCGAGCTCGATCTGGACATGATCGATGAGGTGCGCAACCTGTGGCAATTTTACCGTGACCGTCGTCCGGAAACTTATGGAGATCTGACCAAATGACTGACTACGTAGCGCCCCCGCGTACAGGTGAGCCTTCGACCGAAGAGATCCTAAAGACCCGCAAGGAACACATGTTCCCGTCGGTGACTCATTATTACCGCAAGCCTTTGCACATTTCGAAGGCTTCGATGCAGTTTGTCTGGGACGTCGAGAGCAAGAAGTACCTCGATGCCTTTGGCGGTATCGTGACCATCAGCGCCGGCCACAACCATCCGCGCATCAAGGCGCGCATGAAGCAGTGGATTTCGGAAGATCGTCCGCAGCACACAACCGTATTTTATCTGTCCGAGCCAGTGGCCCAGCTGGCGGCCCGGCTGACGAAGCTGACGCCCAAAGGGCTGAACCGCGCGTTCTTTACCAATAGCGGCAGCGAAGCCAACGAAATGGCTATTTTGCTGGCGCGTCAGTACACCAAACGCACTGAAATCATCGCGCTCAAGCACGCGTACCACGGCGGTACGATCGGCACGATGTCGCTCGTGGCCCAGCACACCTGGAAATGGGGCGGCCCGGGCCTGGCTGGAATTTCACACGCGGCGCAGCCCAACTGCTACCGCTGCCCGTGGGGGGCCAAACCCGACACCTGCGCGCTCGAATGCGCAAACGACGTCGAAGAGACGATCAAGACCACGACCACCGGCGAAATCGCCGGCATGATCGTCGAGCCCATTCAGGGCGTGGGCGGTTTTGTAACGCCACCCAAGGAATATTTTCCGCGCATTCACGCGATCGTGAAAAAATACGGCGGAATCTATATCTCCGACGAAGTGCAAACCGGCGTGGGCCGCACGGGAAACCATTGGTTCGGTGTTCTGCACAACGGCATCATTCCCGACATGATGACCATGGCCAAGGGGTTCGGCAACGGCGCATCGATTGGTGGTATCGTTACCCGTGACGAGATCGCCGACTCCATGAAGGGCAAGATTCATTTCAACACCTATGCGGGCAACCCCTGGGCCACGATGCAGGCAGAAGAAACGTTGGCCATTCTTGAGGAAGAGAACATCACTCAAAAAGCAGCGAACCTCGGGGAACTGATTATGGGTGGGCTGCGCGAGCTGCAGAAAAAATCAAAAATCGTCGGCGACGTTCGTGGTCGCGGCCTGCTGATCGGTATCGAGCTGGTGAAAGACAAGCAGTCCAAGGCTTACGCCACCGAAGAAACAATGGAAGTACTGGAAGAGGCACGCGAGCGCGGCTTGCTCATTGGCAAAGGCGGCTTGTACGGCAACGTCATTCGCCTTACGCCGCCCATGTGCATCACCGAAAAAGACGCGCAGGAAATTGTCAGGATCTTTGGCGAGTCGGTCCTGGCTGTCGAAAAAAAGATGGGGTACTAGCTCATGCCAAACGGAAAGATGAAATGGATTCGCGGCGGCCGCATCGTTACGGCAACCGAAGATTTCACGGGCGACATTCTGGTTCGTGATGAGAAAATCGTGGCTATGGGCCAGGACCTCAAAGCCATGGCTTTGGGCGCCGAAGAGGTGCCTGCCGCGGGCCTTTTGGTTTTTCCGGGCGGCATCGACGCGCACACTCATCTTGACCTTCCGTTCATGGGCACGTCCAGCAGCGACGACTTTCAAACAGGCACGATTGCCGCGGCCGCGGGCGGCACCACGTCGATCATCGATTTTGCGATTCAGTCCCAGGGCAAGAGCATGAAAGACGCCCTGAACGTGTGGCATGAAAAAGCCGCAGGCAAGGCCGTTATCGACTACGCGTTTCACATGGCGGTTACCGACCTGAACGAGCGCACGATGACCGAAATTCCCGGAATCATCGAGGGCGGGATAACTTCGTTCAAATGCTTCATGGCCTACAAAGGCGCGCTGATGGTCGACGATGGCCAGCTGTTTCGCCTGATGCAAATGGTAAAAAAGCTGGGCGGCATTGTCACGCTGCATGCCGAAAATGCCGAGCTCATCGAGTCGCTCGTGCCGCAGTTTCTCAAAGAGGGAAAAACCGCGCCGGTTTATCACGAGCTTGCGCACACGGCGATTGGCGAGGGCGAAGCCACGAACCGCGCAATCTCGCTTTCGCGCGCTGCCGGTCACCCGACCTATATCGTGCACCTGACCTGTGACGAGGCGCTGCACCACGTGAAAGACAGCCTGACGCGGCACCGCCATCCCGTTTTCGCCGAAACCTGCCCGCAGTATCTTCTGCTCGACCGCGAATACTACGAGCGCCCGGGCTTTGAAGGCGCCAAATGGATCATGTCGCCGCCTTTGCGCACGAAGGGCGACCAGGAAGTGCTATGGGCGGCCCTGCGCGACGGTTTCATTCAAACCATCGCCACCGACCATTGTCCCTTTGATTTCCATACCCAGAAGCAGATGGGCAAGGATAACTTCGCCAAGATTCCAAACGGCGCTCCTGGCATCGAGAATCGCATGAATCTCATGTACACCTACGGCGTGCTGCAGAACCGTATCTCGCTCAACCGCTTCGTGCAGATCCTGTGCACCAACCCGGCCAAGATTTTCGGCATGTATCCGCAAAAAGGCACGCTGGCGCCGGGGGCCGATGCCGACATCGTGCTTTTTGACCCGAATGTCGAAAATACGATTTCGGTGAAGACCTCGAAGCACAGATGCGACTATTCGGCATTTGAAGGCTTCAAAACCAAGGGCGCGCCGGTGGGCGTTCTGGGCCGTGGCGAATGGCTGTTCAAGGACGGCAAAGCCGTGGCACCGAAGGGCTGGGGCAAATTCGTCAAGCGTGCGCGTTTTAGCGGCACCAGCGAAATGGTGCGCTGATGTCGACGTCGAAACGTCTGAATTCAGACCGGCTTGAAACGCAGTTCAAAGATTTTAAACCCGCGCTGGACCGCGCTGAAGCCACCGAAGAGGCTCAGCGCTGCATCAACTGCTTCGATGCTCCTTGCATCAAGGCTTGTCCGACCGGCATCGACATTCCCAAATTCATTCGGCGCATTGGCTCAAACCACGTCCAGGGAGCGGCAAAGACCATCCTCGATTCCAATATTTTCGGGCTGTCCTGCGCGGAATGCTGCCCCGTCGAAACGCTTTGCGAGGGTGCCTGCGTTTACAATGACCTGAATCACAAGCCCATCACCATTGGCAAGCTACAGCGCTTTGCGATCGAGACTGCTTACGATGCGAGTATGGAATTTTACAAGCCAGGCAAAGCCTCGGGCAAAAAAGTGGCGCTGCTTGGCGCGGGGCCGGCCTCGTTTGCGGCGGCCCACGAGCTGCGCATTCATGGCCACGAAGCAGTTATTTTCGAAAAGTCCGAGATTGCCGGCGGATTGAATACGACGGGCATCGCGCCCTACAAGATGAGGGCCGAAGTCAGCCTGCGTGAAGTGGAACGCATCTTGAAAATGGGGGTGAAGGTCGAGTACGGCAAAGAGCTGGGCCGAAATGTGGACCTGAACAAGCTGGTGCAGGAATACGACGCGGTATTTCTGGGCCTGGGCCTGGGAGCCGACAGCAAATTCGATGCTGCGGGCGCAGACCATCCACGTGTTACCGGTGCGGTCGATTTCATTGCGAAGATGAAAACCTGCCAGGCTTCCGAGCTGGCTTGGATGAAAAATGTGAAGACCGCGCTGGTCATCGGGGGGGGCAACACCGCACTTGATGCCTGCCGCGAGCTCAAGGGCCTGGGCGTCGAGCAGGTGGTGGTCAGCTACCGCCGCGGCGAGGCCGAGATGTCGGGTTACAAGCATGAGTTCAAATGGGCGCGCCAGGAAGGCGTCGACTTCTGGTTCCACACCTTGGGTGGATGCCGATGGCCGGGTAACGCCTACCGCGACCACACTGACGTTGAACGCCGACCTGGTTTTAGTGGCGACCGGCCAGGCAAAGCTGGAGTCGTTGCTGACAAAAACGATTGGTTTGAAATTCGAAAAGGGCCGCCTGCTGGTCGAACCCAAGACGGGCCGCACGGGGCACGCGAAAATATATGCCGGTGGCGACTTGGCCAATGGCGGAATGGAAGTCGTCAACGCAGTGGCTGAAGGCAAGCGCGCGGCTCGCGCGATTCACGAGGGACTATCTCATGGCTGATCTGACGACAAAGTTTTTGGGAATCACTTCTCCGAACCCGTTCTGGCTGGCTTCGGCACCGCCGACGAATACGGGTGGCCAGGTGATGCGGGCGTTCGAAGCGGGCTGGGGCGGGGCCGTGTGGAAAACACTGGGCAAGCCGATCACTAACGTCAGCTCACGCTTTGGCGCCATTGATTATGCCGGCCGCAAGGTGGCGGGCTTCAACAACATCGAGCTGATCACCGACCGGCCGCTCGACGTGAATCTCAAAGAGATGGCCGAAGCCAAACGCCGTTACCCCAAGCACACGCTGGTGGCCTCATTGATGGTTGAGACGCGCGAAGAATGGAAAGACATCATTCGCAAGGTCGAAGACGTAGGCAGCGATGCCATCGAGCTGAATTTCGGCTGCCCGCACGGAATGTGCGAGCGCGGCATGGGCTCGGCCGTGGGCCAGGAACCCAAGCTGCTGGAACTCATCACCAGCTGGGCCAAGGAGTTCGCCCGCGTGCCCGTGATCGTGAAGCTCACGCCCAATATTACCGACGTCACGCGCCCGGCTCAGGCCGCCAAACGCGGTGGCGCCGACGCCGTGTCGCTGATTAACACGATCAAGAGCATCATAGCCGTCGACATCAACGACTTCGTGCCGCTACCCAAGGTAGCGGGCAAAAGCACCAACGGCGGCTACTGCGGCCCCGCCGTCAAGCCCATCGCCTTGCACATGGTGGGCTCGATTGCGAAAGATCGTCTGGTGGGCATTCCCATCTCGGGCATCGGTGGCATTTCAGACTGGCGCGACGCCGTTGAGTTCATGCTCATGGGCGCGGGTAACGTTCAGGTTTGCACGGCCGTCATGCATTACGGCTACCGCATCATCGAAGACATGGTCGAGGGCTTGTCGGATTACATGGATGCCAAAGGCTTTCGCACGCCGATGGAAATCACCGGCAAGGCTGTTCCCAACTACAAGGAATGGGGCGAGCTCGATCAAAGCTATCACCACGTGGCCGAGATTCACCCCGAAGCCTGCATTGGCTGCAACCTGTGCGTCGTAGCCTGCGATGACGGCGGCCACCAGTGTATCGCGGTGAAGCCCGAGGTTCGCCGCGCTCCAATCGTCCACGAGCCCGAATGCGTGGGCTGCAATTTGTGCGAGCTGGTTTGCCCCTCGCCGGGCGCGATTACGATGCGCAAGACCGAGCGCACCGCCCACCATCATTAAAAAGCTCGCGGCTTACTTTCCAGTGGTGCTGGCGCAAAGCGTGAGTGTCTTGTGCGCGAGTGCTTCGAGCGATTTAGGAGCCAGCTCAAGCCCCACGACAGCCGGGTGAGTGGCGGTATAGCGATACTTCGGATCTTTCGGGTCGGCTTCGACTGGCATTTCGAAAAGCTCGGATAATTTTCCGGAATCGTCAAACAGCGCGAGCTCCAGCGGTATCAACGTATCCTTCATCCAGAAGCTCACGGTTTCAGCCTGGTCGAAGAGAAACAGCATCGACTCGTCTTTCTTCAGCGGGGTGGAGCGGCCGCCCAGGCCTTTGGACCGGGATTCCGTCGTACGCACCATGGTGGCGTTGAACGACTTTTGTATCTGCTTGCACGACACATCGGTCGCAATTCCAATGCGCAGGTGGGCATAATCAGGAAGTTTGGATCCGCCTTGGCTCCAGAACGTAACCCATGGTAGAAAAGCAAAAACTGGAAGAGGAAATTTTTTATGGACCATCTCACCACTCTTTTTAACCGGCATCCGTGGCTCGAGCTTCTGATCGAGCGCGGCATCAAGGTGATACTCATCATAGCCGTCGTGGTGGTCTGTGCCAAGCTCATCCATAACGTGTGCAAACGCATTCTTGAAGAAGCGCATAAGGCCAAGCTGGGCGGCAGCAAGGATGCCCACGAGCGCGAAAAGCGACTGGCTACCGTGGTCAGGCTGATCGACACCACCTTGCGGGTCATTTTGTACGCCTTCGGCTTTCTCATGATTTTGCGCGAGCTGGGCCTGGATATCACGCCGTTCCTGACCGGTGCGGGAATTGCCGGCGTTGCGCTGGGCTTTGGCTCGCAGAGTCTGGTGAAGGACATGATTTCGGGTTTCTTTTTGTTGATAGAAGACCAGATTCGGGTTGGCGACGTGATCAAAATCAATAGTGGGCTGTCTGGTTCGGTGGAACGCATGGAGCTGCGCGTGACGGCGATTCGAGTTCGGCTGTTGGGGGCATACCACGACGGCTTCATCGAGTTGTTTTACTCGCGGGTCATTCGCTACTCGTTGAGCAGTCCATCGTCCGTGCGCGGTCTCGGTGACTGGCTCTACGATGAGTTCCGCGTTGCTCCGGGCGGTCACTTGATTCACGAGATTGAGTGGGCGGGTTTTCCACGCGACGAGGGTTCGCGCTGGATTATCGAGGCATCGGACGTAG
>JACQAW010000055.1 GCA_016194725.1 Deltaproteobacteria bacterium | reverse complement strand
TCCGCCGCGGCTGGCAAGCCGGTGCGGGAACGCAAGCTTGCGGCGACGCTCATCAAAGTTGCGGCGGTGCTTTGTATCGTTGCCGGCGTGGGCTATGCGCTGACGAAGAAAAATTCCAATGGCATCAAAACTCCCTGGGAAAGGCTCATGGAGCGAAAAGAAGTTCTAACCGCCGAGGACCATTCCATGGGCGAGCAGGCGCCTGCGCAGCAGCAGCCTGAAGCAGCCGCCCCCATGCCGACCACAACCCGCGCGACCATTACCACTACTGCGACCACTACGGCACCCGCGCCTACGACCGCACCGAATGACGATTCGTCAGGGCTCGATCCGCAAGTTGAGGCTTCGCTGCTGGAAAAATGCGGCGGTGACGTGGAGTTCTGCTACCGCAACGGCGTCGCCTTCGTCGATGACAAGAAATACAAAACCGCGGCTCATTTTTTTGAAGCGACCTGCAAAATCAATTATGGTCCAGGCTGCGCGGGCATGGCTCAGCTGTTCGCCAACGGAAACGGCGTCGAGCAGTCTTACGCCAAAGCTATGGAATTCTATCAAAAAAGCTGTGACATAGGCTTTGGAAGTGCCTGTTTAAGCTTGGGTTTCGGCTTCGCAAAGGGAATCACCGGCGCGGCCTCGCCGGAAAAGGCCCTGGAGGCATTTCAAAAAGCCTGTGACAAGGATTTGGCCGAGGCCTGCACTCAGGCTGGTTACGCTTATGTCAAAGGCGAAGGGGTAGGCCGCGCGCCGGCTCGTGCTGCCCAGCTTTTTGGCAAGGCTTGCCGCATGAATGACTCCGTGGCCTGTGACGAAGCCAAAAAAGTGGAAACCAACAAGTAGACCAGACCATGCGTAGGGCAATGGTACGGTCTCTGCATCTGGCCCATTGAGCGCCGCTGCGGGCGCTCTTCATCTTTCCATGACCAGGAGGCCTTTGATGCCCTATCAGCTCGAGTTCTCTGAAGAGCGCGCCTTGCACGAACTTTGGGCCGGCGATCATTCGCGGCACAAAGGCCCCGGAGCAGAGCTGCGCCGGGCCTACGATGCGCTGCTGGATATTTCGATTTGCCCGGATAGCGAAGCCGCAGTGCTCGAGCTGCGCCGACTCTATTTGCAAAGCTTTCATGCTTACGGCCGCGGGGATTTGCAAGGTGCCGAGCTGCTGGCTGCATCTGTAACGCACTTGTGCCGGGCAACGTGGCTTGACGCGAAGGTGGATTATTTGCTTGAGCATTTTGAAGACCTGCCGCACGTGCCGGGCTTGAATACGCCAAACGTCACGCGAGTCATCGAAGCTGGCCTGAGCGAAATCGAAAGCAGGCTTGCCCGCCTGAAGCTGACCGGTCTGGCGGACCGTTTCGGCACCAAAGCGCGGCAGCATCTGGACACCATCTTATCGATGAATGAGCGCAACAATCTCATGGCCGACACGCATCTGAAGGCTGCATTCGAATACTGCCTGGCCACGGAGGCCTTGCATTCTCTTGAGTTCAGGTCGGTGGCTTGAAACGCCGGCGCAGGGGTCAGGCCGCCCCGTGCATCATGCCGCTGCGGGAAAGATAGGAAAGTATTCCGCCGCTGAGCACGATGGCTATTTCTCGCGGCGAAAGATCATGACGAATGTTTTGGCGCCCCTGTTCTGTTTGTACGGTTACTGTTTTGCGGCCAGCCTCGAGTTCGAAGCGAACCGTGGGCAGCAGCCAGCGAGCGCCCACCGCAGCGATTTTTAAGAAGTCATCCTTGATCAGCAGCGGCAGCATTCCCTGGTAAATCAGGTTCCGCCGGTGAATTCGGGCAAACGACTTCGCGAACACCGCCGCCACTCCCAGATATTTTGGGGCCAGCGCAGCGTGCTCGCGCGATGAGCCCTGTCCATAGTTTTCGCCGGCCACGATAAATCCCGTGCGTGCGTCGCGCGCGCGCCTGACAAAATCGCGGTCTTCTTTTATGAAACAGTATTTCGAGATCGCCTCGAGGTTCGAGCGGTCAGCCATGACCTGTGCGCCGTCGGGACTCATGCTGCCGGTGGAAACGTTGTCGCCCAGGACAATGAGCACGGAGCCCATAAGGCTGTCGGACAACGGTGACTGCGGAGGCGGGGGCACGATATTGCGTCCGTGGAACACCCGAATACTTTCGGCCTCTTCGAGCGGTGGCACAATGACGAACCGATCATCTATGGCAGGCTCTTCGGGAAGGGTAATCGTGGGAAGCTGGCCCAAGGTGCGAGGGTCGGTGATCACCCCGGTAAGCGCGGTGGCGGCGGCCGTGGCTGGACTGCAAAGATAAACGGCGTCATTCCAGGTACCGCTGCGCCCCTTGAAGTTTCGATTGAACGTGCGAACCGACGCGAGGCCCTCGGGTGGCGCGTAGCCCATACCCACGCACGGGCCGCAGGAGGGTTCGAGAATACGGGTGCCCGCTTCTATCAGGTCGGCAAGAATCCCGGCTCGGTCTATCGTGTCCAGAATCTGGCGCGAGCCAGGGTTTACCGTGACCGATTGAATAGTCGTGGGAATTTTATTTCCGCGCAAAACCGCGGCGGGCAACGCCAGATCGGGATACCACGAGTTGACCGAGCTGCCAAAACACACCTGCGCCACCTCGCGGCCCGCCACCTGCCAAACCGGCACGACATTGTCAGGGCTATGTGGGCAGGCGATGAGCGGCTCGAGCTCGGACAGGTTGATGGTGAGCTGCTCATCGTACTGGGCGGATGGGTCGGCGGCCAGAGGAATCCAGTCGTGCTCGCGTTTTTGCCAGCACAGCCAGTCGCGCGTGCGCTCGTCGCTGGGAAAAATCGCGCTTGTGGCCCCGAGCTCGGTGATCATGTTGCAGATCGGAGCGCGTTCCATGACTGAGAGCGTTTTTACGCCGGGGCCATGAAATTCGTAAATACGATCGACGCCGCCTTTGACGGTGAGCCGGCGCAGCATTTCAAGAATGACGTCTTTGGATTGCACCCAGGGGCTTAGCTCGCCTTCGAGGCGCACGCCGCAGATTATGGGAAATCTGAGATCGAATGCATAGCCGGCCAGTGCCGTGGCGATATCAATGCCGCCTGAGCCAATCGCCAGGCAGCCAACGGCCCCTGACGTGGGAGTATGGCTGTCGGAGCCGATCATGAACGCGCCGGGTCTGGCATAACGTTCGGTATGGATTTGATGGCATATGCCATTGCCTGGCCGTGAGTAGTGGATGCCATAGCGAGCCGCGAAAGTTTGCAGAAAAAGATGGTCTTCGGCGTTGCGATAATCGATCTGCAGCATGTTGTGATCGACATAGAGAACAGCCAGGGGAACCTTT
>JACQAW010000473.1 GCA_016194725.1 Deltaproteobacteria bacterium | reverse complement strand
GCGTTAAATCCCACATATGCCGCATGCTCCAGATTGGAGTCAAAACCGACTTGCGAATGATGAATCGGCAGCCACGTTTTTCCGCCATTGGCGCTGCGAAACAACGTGCCCATGTCGGTTCCCACGAACATCAAATCTGAGTACGGGCTTATGGAAAATCCGGACATGGCTCCGCCGCCGCCAATGCCGCGAGGGATATATTGCAGGGGGGCAGCATGGGCCGCATTTAAGCTACCGAAAAGAAGGAATAAAACCAGAGTGAGCTTCATATACTGACGCGTCTTGTAAATGTTTTTCACCAATTTATCAAGTGCTTATATACTGGACAATAATACACAACTAAAACTAATGACATCTTGCGTCACCGCTGGTATAACGCGGCACGAAAAGGACGATCCAAAGCAATGCAAACTTGCCAGACGCAATCTATTCTTGTCACCGGTGGTGCAGGATTTGTCGGAACACACCTTAGCCGGAAACTCATAAATCTAGGTTATTTGGTGCGCGTTCTCGATCTGCGCAAGCCCACGACCGTGGTTGAAGGTGTTGAATACATTCAGGGCGACGTGCGCGACCAGAAGTTGCTGCATGAGCTGGTTGGCGGCGTCTCGACTGTATATCATCTGGCCGCTACGGTCAGCGTACCCCTCTGCCAGAAAGATCCGCTCGAAAGTTATTCGAACAATTTCACGGCGACGCTCACGGTTCTCGAAGCGATTCGCAAACATTCATCAAAGTCCCCCGCACCCATCCGTCTCGTGTTCGCCAGCACGGCGGCATTATATGGAAGCATGGGCGATGACGGCCGCGCTCTTACCGAAAACGACACGGCTGCCGAATTTTTCTCGTTCTATGCCGCGCAAAAGCATGCCTGCGAAAGAGCCATCGAGTTGTACAAAAGCGCGTTCGGCATTCCTTCAATGGTTTACCGCTTCTTCAATATTTTCGGTCCCGGTCAGGACCCTACGTCGCCTTATTCGGGCGTCATTACGATTTTCAGCAAGTTCGCTCGCGAAGGCAAGCCGTTGCCACTGAACGCCGGCGGAATTCAAACGCGTGATTTCATCTCGGTGTACGACATTGCCAACGCCTGCGCGGCGGCTTTGAGCGTTAAAACCGAAAATTGGGACGCCAGGCCCATCAACCTGGGTACCGGAAGCTCAATCACGGTACGCCAGCTTGCCGAAATGATCCGCGAGCTTTCGGGCGGCAAGTCCGAGCTCATCAATGCCCCGGCGCGTGAAGGCGACGTGGTGCACTCGCTGGCCAATATTCAGCGCGCCCGCGACATCATCAAATTTAAAACCGAACACGACCTAAAAACCGGCCTGATCCAACTAGTGAGAGAGTAAGTACAAATGAAGAACAAGATTATTTTCGCCTTGAACATGTCCCTGGCTCTGTCGCTGGCACTACCCGCTTTCGCCAGCAGCCCCGAGCTCAACGGCACTCTCATCGACAGAACCATTGTCGTCACCCCCAAGAACCTGGACAAAATCCTGTTCGGAAACAACATCGACATCACCAAGGCAATGGCCCAGGTTCTTCGCGCCAAGCAGTCGGTAAACGCCGCTCGTGCCGACTTGCTGCCTTCGCTGAACCTGAACTTCATTCAGGCTATCTCGGCCACGCCCACCTTTCTGGTTAACTTTGCCAGCTGCCTCGTGCCGTTTCTTTTTCCTTCGAAATGGTATGCGCTGAAGCAGGCCGACAAGTCTTATGCCTCGGATATCACCGGCCTTGAAATCACCCGCCTGAATACCTACGCCATGGCGCTCAACGTGCTGGTGCACGTCAAGGGCGACGAGCAGGTCATGGAAACCGTTGCGCAAACCGTGGCCGGCATTGACGAGTACGTCAAAGGCCTCGAGGTTCAGTCGAAAATCGGCCTCATGCCTCGCGCCGATGTGTTGCGCGGCACCATCGAGCACGGCCGTCTGGCTGCCGACTACATCAAGATCGGCGAAACCCTTGCAGACGAGCATGCGGCTTTACGCAAAATGCTGGGCTTCAACATCGAGCAGAAGTTCACCATCGAGCTCGGCGACGAAATTCCTTCGATCTATGAAGACATGTTACCCACCAATCCCGTGCTGACCAAGATGCTGATGCGCGCACCTGAGCGCACGCAGCTCGACTTTCTCAAAGAAGCCGCCGAAGCCGGCGTGGGCAATGCCCGCTGGGCTTTTCTGGGTGGCTGTTCGGGCCAGGCCGGAACGGCAAGTTCCGTGGCGGGCGGTAGCGCCTTTACGGTTACGGCCAGCGCTACCCTCAGCCTTGGCTTCGGCTACTTTCCCACGATTGCCCTGGCCAAGCGCAACGTCAAAGACGTTGAAATTCGCCAACAGGAATTGGGTCTCGAGCTGGGACGCGTGCTGGAAAGCGCGCTGGCCGACATAGCCGGCGAAAAAACCCGAATCACGAACGCTGAAACAAGCGTGCAGGCGTCTGAAGCCCTGCTTGCCGAACAAAACTACCTGCTCGACCTGGGCAAGGTTACGGTACGCGAACGTTTAGACGCGATAACCAACCTGGCTCGTGCTAAAACTGAAGTATTATCGGCACGCAACACCCTGTCAGGTCATCGCATTACCTTGAAGCGCCTGGCGCTCGAAGGTAAGTTCCTCAAGGTACTTATCCAGAGCAACCGGGACCTGGAGCTTGGAACAAACGGATCGCCCAGACGGGGCGATTGATTTTTAAAAACTTTCACTGATCCACTGATATAAGATACAAAAGGAAGCATTTCACCCCATGTGCGGAATTATTGGTTATGTCGGCGAACGTTCAATTTCGGACGTTCTTCTCAAAGGATTGAAGCGTCTTGAGTACCGCGGCTACGACAGCAGCGGCGTGGCCATGTTCCATGGCGGCATGATCGAAGTGCACAAGGCTGCCGGTAAAATCGTCGGCATCGAGACACTGCTCGCTGATCGCCGGCAATCAGGCGTCGAAGGCGGCATCGGGCATACGCGCTGGGCCACCCATGGGGCCCCGAACACCAAGAACGCGCATCCGCACCGCGTGCAGGACATCGTGCTCGTGCACAACGGCATCATCGAAAACTATCGCGAGATCCAGAAGTTGGTGCAGTCCAAGGGTTTCACGCCGAAATCCGAAACCGACAGCGAGCTCTTCGCTTTCCTGGTGCTCTTTGAGATGACCGACTCCAAAGTCGACTTTATTGAAGCCATTCGCCGCAGTTTCCTGAAAATTTCGGGCAATTCGAGCGTCGTGGTCATGAGCGAACGCCAGCCCGGTCTTATCGTGGGCATTCGCAACGGCTCGCCGCTCGTGGCCTCGTGGAATTCCGAACACGGCGCCATGCTGGCCAGCGACGCCCAGCCCATCCTGGATTACACCAATCAGGTGCACTACCTCGAGAACTACGACATGATCGTATGCCGAAAGAGCGGCATCGAATTTTTCGACGTTCATACCGCCAAGCCCATCAAGCGCCCGGCCACCAAGCTGGACTGGTCGGCGGATCGGCTCGATAAAAACGGCTATCCGCACTACATGCTCAAAGAAATTCACGAGCAGGCGCGCACGATTCTGGACACGCTCAATGCCAACTTCGCCACCTCGGGCGGGCATATTCCATTCGACTTCGCTCCTCACCCGGGCCTGGACCAGCTGAGCAAGACTGATCGACTTTCCATCGTCGCCTGTGGCACCTCGTGGCACGCCTCGCTGCTCGGAAAATTCTGGTTCGAAAAACTCGCCGGTCTTTCAGTCGAAGCCGAGCTGGCCAGTGAGTTCCGTTACCGCTCGCCTGTTCTGAAAAAGAATCAGGTCGTCATGGGCGTTTCCCAGTCCGGCGAAACAGCCGATACGCTTGCCGTGCTTCAGGACGTCAACAAGCGCGGAATTCCCACCATGTGCATCAGCAACGTCAAAGGCAGCACGATTTCGCGCGAAGCCAAATCGGCCTTCTACACGTATGCCGGCCCCGAAATCGGTGTGGCATCGACAAAAGCCTTCACCGGCCAGATTCTCATGATGCTTCTGCTTGCCGGCAAGCTGGGTCGTGAAGCCGCCATGGCTGACTCGTCGGGCAAAGCCATGATCGAGATCGAAAAGATGTATCGCGAGCTTTTCGAACTTCCGCATCATCTTGCCAACGGACTGCTTGAAGAGAGCGCCACCTCGCGTGCCACAAAGGCCGCGGCGTTGGCGACCCAGAACTCGAAGGGCTTTTTCTTCGTCGGGCGCGGTTACTCGTTCCCCATCGCGCTGGAAGGCGCGCTGAAGCTCAAAGAGATAGCCTACGTGCACGCCGAAGGCTACGCCGCTGGCGAGCTCAAGCATGGCCCCATCGCCATGCTCGAGCCTGATTTCGCCGTCGTCGTTCTTGCCCCCCACGACCTGTGGTACGAGAAGACGGTTTCAAACCTTCAAGAAGCCAAGGCACGTGGCGCGAAAATCATCGCCGTCGGCCATGCCGACGACAAGCTGCTGCCTTCGATGTGCGACCACTTCATTCCGTTGCCCATCAACACGAAGAAGGAAGACGGAAAGCCTGTGCTTAGCGAGACACTGATTCCCTTCCTGCTCGCCCCGATCATGCAGCTGTTCTCGTACCAAATCGCGGTACACAAAGGCACTGACGTGGATCAGCCGCGTAACCTCGCGAAAAGCGTCACGGTCGAATGAGTTTTGTTCGGCAGGTGGTATTTCTAGCTCTTGCGGTAAACGGCGCGCAGCGTATCAAGCCACGCCTTTTCTGAGAAGTTCGCGACGATATACTGCTGGTAACGGCGTCCCAGGGCTTCGCGGCCCGCGGTATCGCCCAGCACCCTGGCCATCGTGCGGCCGATGGCCTGGTCGGTGTCTGACTTTTCGACAAGATAGCCCACCTGGTCCGAGCTGAGCAGATCGGGTATGCCCCCCACTCGCGTCGAAAATACGGGCGTTCCGGCCCAGCCAGCCTCAATAAGATTGATTGGTATGCCTTCGCCGTCAGACATGCACAGCAAGAGGTCAAAGCCGGCTATTTCCTGGCCAATGGTCTTCGAGTACCCCATCCAGAATACGTCATTTTGCAGCCCTGCGGCTGCCGTCAGCCCTTTAAGACGGGCTTCCTCGGCCCCTGTGCCAAAGCAAACCAGAACCACGCGTTTACCGGGCATTTCCCGCTTCAGCACCGAAAGCACGTTGAGCATGCGATCATGCCGTTTTTCGTCGCTCAGACGGGCTACGGCGCCTAAATACAGGGCCTCGCCGGGCTCAGGCAGGCTGGGCATGGAAAGCTTCCAGCGGGCTCTTATCGTCCTTTGAACGTCATCCCGGGCCTGGGGCTCCACCTTAGGCCTGTCCACCCCATTGATATGCAGGTGCAGCTTGCTCAGGGGTAAACCACGTCTATTTAGAGACGCGATATCGCCCTCGCAGACGCACATGACGTCGTCAAAGCGGGGCAGCACCCACCGCACGTAGATCTCTTCGTATAAGCGAATCTTGCCTTTTCTGGCCACCGCTCCATGGTGAGTCGAAACCAGCTGCGGCTTGAAGCCCGCGCGCACGCGAGCGGCTTTCATCAGATACAGGCTGGCTTTGACGTCATGGGCATGAGCCACCCGGGGCTGAAGATGGTCGAGCAGCTCGCGCAGCTGGGCAAAGGCCTTGCGGTCCCAGCGTCCGCGCACGGGCACGGTGTGCACTTCCAGGCCCAG
>JACQAW010000472.1 GCA_016194725.1 Deltaproteobacteria bacterium | reverse complement strand
GGCGGACCATTGAGGAATTGAGAAAGGCTTTGAAGGGTCGCCTGAGTTTCATCGAGGGTCCGGATGATGAAGTATTTGCGCGACTGTTGCTGGCCGCCGATCTTATCGTGCTGCCTTATGACGCTGGAATTTCTGAGCGGCGTTCGTCATTTTTTTCGGCGGTAGCATGTGGTGGAAATGTTTTGACCACGTCAGGCCGTTTTACGTCACCGCTGGGCTTGGAACGCAGCGGAGCGCACGTGGTACCGGTTGAGCGGTGGGCGGCGGGGGATACTCAGGCGCTGCAGTCGGTTACCGACGCATTTTTGGAAGACGAGCGGGCCGTGCTGACGCGGCGTTTGAAGAATCTTGCGTGGGCTGAAGAGCGCAGCTGGGAAAATCGGGCCGCGCTAATTATGGATTTCATTTCGACGCTTTGAAGACGGTTTCGTAGAAGGCCGTGAATTCCCGGGCCACCTGCGTCCAGTCTCGAATGATTGGCAGAGGCGACGGCGCCAGTCCGAATAGCGCACTTTTGATTCCAAAGGCGATGCTGTCGACGTTGCGGGGGTTTACGAAAAGTGCGTTGGTATAATTCTTAAGAGTGCTTCTGATTTGCGGGATATCGCTGACGACGACGGGCAGTCCCATGGCTTGCGCCTCATGCAGGACAATGGGATCGCCTTCGTATAACGAACAAAGAAGGAGGGTGCGGCATTTTGCAAGTGCCTCGGCAAGAGCCGGTGCTCCGAGCGGGCCCAGATTTTTGACGAAGGGGTAAATTTCGTGGTCATAGTCGATGCCAGGCGCAGACTGAAGCTGCAGCGAAGGTTGCACGGCGTAGACGGCCGCGCAGGCTTCAAGCATTGCCGGAACGTTCTTGACGCGGTCACTGCTTCGTCCGACATAGATTAGGTTTGGCTTGAGATGTATCTGCTTCAGAGGAGCAAAAACGGTGGGATCGGCGCCATTCCGGATAACCGCCGCTGGCAGCTTGAGCTTAAAATATCGCCTGGCCTCTTCGAGCGCATTTTGGCCGACTGCGATTGCCGCGTCGGCAAATCGGGTTGGTAAAAAATCGGTAATCGAGCCGCGCCAGCCGCTTATGCTAAGGAATTCACGGCAGGCGACCACTCTACCAAGCGACGTGCCATGGCAAACGTGAATCCAGCAGAGAGCTTTACGATGTTTCCGAAATTTTATGGGGTTAGGCCAGAAATCGCCGTGGGTGTGCACGATCAGGCGCTCCTGACTTTCCGAAAAAATCCAGTTCTCGGGAAGTTCGGGGCCGATATGTACTTCGTGTTTAAGGCGGCGCAGGCCAGCGCTTACTTCTGCGATGTGCTTTTCGACGCCACCGACGCCCGTGACATTCAGTCCCGTGCATTGCCAAACCCGCATATATGCTTGATTTTGAGTTAATTCGTGGTCAAATCCAAGCGAGATGTCAAAAGGCGTCAAAGATTCCAAGAATTATGCGGGAAAGCTGGCTGAGCTGCTGACGGCGATTGAGTCGCCGAAGGAGCTCGAGGAGCTCATTACTGATTGGTTTACTCCGGCGGAGCGCAAAGACCTGTACGAACGTTGGTGCATTGTCGACATGCTGTTGCGTGGCAATTCGCAACGCGACATTCGTGATCAGCTACAAGTCAGCATCTCGAAAGTAACGCGCGGTTCGCGCGAACTGCAATTTGGCACGGGGGCCTTTCGGCGTTTGTGGGAAAAACTAGGCAAAAAGCAGTAATAAATCTGTTTTATCGCTGAATACCCGCAAAAATGCCAAAAAATGCATTGACACTTTCGTGGTTCCGCAGCAAATTTTTTGCAACACAGTTATTAATTTCAGGAGGACCTCATGGCAAAGAAGAAGTTTTCGTTTTTGGATGAATTGAACACCCGTCTCGTGAAGAGCATCACGGTCACCCGCGCTGGCGAACCGCGCCTGAAGCGCGGCGATCTGCGCACGGTTTTGGAAGAATCATTCCTGGCTGGCGTAAAAGCGGCTGCTGGCGGCGAACGCGTTCGTTTTCCCGTTATCGGCGCGCTCGCTCGTAAAGACGTGAAGGCTCGCAAGGCTGGCAAAGGCACGAACCCATTCACGGGTGAAGAAATGACGATCAAGGCACGTCCCGCGAGCAAAAAACCACGCTGGTCGTTCCCTAAAGCCGTCAAGGAAATCTACGCCAACAAGCGCAACTGGTAGTTCGCGCTGTTGTTAAAGTAGTTCTTTAAAGGCCGAAGTTGCCGAAGGGCAGCTTCGGCCTTTGTATTTCCGCTTCCTTATGTCATTTATCAGGAATGACTTATTTCTCTGTCGTTATTCCCACTCGCGGACGCGATGAATGCGTTCGTCAGACCTTGCGTGACCTGGGTGCGCAGGATTTTCGCGATTTCGACATCTGGCTCGTTGATCAGAACGATCGCCCACTGAAAGACCTGGAGGTCGAATGCGGGGGAATTACGTTGCATCACGAAATAATGGCACCGCTGGGATCGCATGCCGGCCGCAATCAGGCGATTTTCCAGACGACCGCAGACATCTGTATTTTCGTCGATGATGACGTTCGGCTGGAGCGCGGCTTTTTGAGCGCCTACGCGAACGCTTATCGCGACGACGCGAAACGCAGTTGCATTTCGGGCCGGGTGGTTCAGCCGCGCGATGGTTTTTCGGAGGCGCAGATGGAACGCATGGGCGCGCCGGCGCGTTACAATAAATGGACCGGTACGGTGAGCGGAAATTTTGTGGGTTCCACCGTGGCACAGGTGCAGCACGTACATGAGTGCAATTTTTCGGCTCGCGCGGCTGCCTTGCGTGCCATTGGCGGCTTCAACGAGGAGTTTCAGGGCAACGCTTATTTTGAGGGCGCCGACCTGGCGTTGCGCCTGATTGGCGCGGGGTTTTCAATCGAGTATCGCCCTGAGATTGTTTTGACTCATCTTCAAGACGGGGCTGGAGGGAATCGTGAGACCGACAAGGCACGTCATACTTACTGGTTCATGCGTAATTACGGACTGCTCAATAGCCTGCATATGAATCGCGTCGGAGTTGGCCTTTATGGTTCGTTCGGACTGGCGTATGTTTTGGCAAAGGCTGCGAAAAATGCGGACCCGGCTATTGCGGCATTGGGTTTAAAAGGGCTGGCCGATGGGCTGAAATATTTCTTGCCTGGTCGCAAGCGCCTGCGTACCCGCGGAGAATTGTAATGGAATGTTGCGATTTTGTAGATGTTTCAGTCACGGTGCAGTTTTTGCCTGACGAAAATAGTTTGACGTGAATTCTTAATGCCGGCACGATGAAGGGGGGCTGCTTAACCAATGCAGTTCTCACTCATGGAAATTTAGGAGGCAGGTATTATGTTAAGGAAGACAATTCTCTTGGCCGTCTTGTGTGTCGTTTTGACGACACCGGCATTTGCAGTTTCAGTAAAGATCGAGAGTCTGGCAAATCAAACCAGCGTGCGCGGCGACAGCACTAATGCAAGTTTCTCGGCCCAAACCGGTATCGGCGGAGGTGCCGAGCTTTCGATTCCGTTTAGCAGCAATATGTCATTCGACATCGGAGCGCTTTATATTCAGCGCAAGTACAAAGACGACATTACAGGCGGGTTACTCAAGGGCTTCAGCGCGGTTCAGACACAAGGCGCGGTTGAGATACCCGTACTGCTTCGCTGGTGGCTTGGGAGCGTATTTAGCGTCGGCGTCGGCGGGTATTATGTCAGCTACATGGGCAACATCAAAAACACGACTACAACACCAGCGGGCGTAAGCACCGATACCATGCTCACGTACGCGGATGCGGGACAGACCAAATCAGATGTGGGCCTTTCGCTTGCCGTGGGATTGGATATTCCAATGGGCATGATGACGGGCCTCGTGATTGACGGGCGCTATAACTACGGCCTGAAAAACCAAAGTACCACTGGTACGGCGAAATTCAGTGATATGCAGGGTATCATTGGTCTTCGCTTCGGCATGAACATGATGAAATAGATTTCGTAGTAGACCCGCACACGCTTCCAATGCTTCCGGAGAGGGCGACGCAAATAGACCATGCGTCGCCCTTTTTTTTAATGTATACCTGATGCATGTTTTCGCTCTTGAAGGCCTATCGGCGCTATGATCCTGCCACGAAGAGCTATCTTGAAATTGCGCTGCTCTATCCAGGGGTGCGCGCCCTCATGTTTCACCGTGCCGCCCATTTCGCGTATCGCGTTAATATCCCTTTCTTACCTCGGTTTATTGGCGAGGTAAGCCGTTTTTTGACGGGTATCGACATTCATCCCGGGGCACGTATCGGGAAAAACCTGATTATCGACCATGGCATGGGCACGGTGATTGGCGAGACCTCGCTGATCGGCGATGGCGTTATCATCTACCAGGGTGTCACCCTGGGAGGCACGAATCTTCAAAGGGTAAAGCGCCATCCGACGCTTGAAGACCATGTGGTGGTTGGAGCAGGTGCGAAGGTTTTGGGAAACATTGTCATCGGTGAAGGCTCACGCATAGGCGCGAACTCGGTGGTTGTCGATGATGTACCTCCCAACACGACGGTGGCTGGTGTGCCGGCACGTGTGGTGGGCAAGGGAATAAAAAAAGGAGAGGAACTCAGCCATGAGAAGATCAAAGGTCCCCGTTAAGCAGCTGGTACTGGCCGGTCTGTTGGCGATGACGTCCGGACACGCGCAGGCTCTTGAAACTGTGGCCAGCGCCGATCAAATTTACGGAAACATCACCAAAGGACATCTGGGCGTCACGGCCAGTCTTAGCCTGAGCTCGACTTCAAACGAGGGTCAGAGCGCGTTCACCGTGTTTTCGTTCAGCGCCCGCAGCCAGTATTTTTTGGCCGATCGCATTGGCCTGGGCCCTGTACTGAAGCTTTCGACACAGACCAATTTCAGCGATCTTTCGATTGGTCCCTCGGTTTTATATTATTTCTGGACGCGTGACCGCCTGGGGGCCTTCATCAGCCAGGACGTTACGTTGAGAACGGTTTCGAATTCCGGCAATAGCGGAACCACCTTTAAGACGGAATCCCAGCTTGGTTTGAATTATTTTCTCTATCCGTCCGTTGCCGTGGGGCCGGCCGTCGATTTTATTCATCAGTTCGGTACGGCGTCGTTTTTCAGCCGGGTAAATCAGGTTTCGTTTTTCGGACAGTTTTCGATCTACCTTTAAAAAAAAGGCCGGCCCCTCTTGCGAGAAACCGGCCCTTTGATTGGTGATTGTGGAACGAAATAATTACTGGCGTTCAGCCTTCAGATAACGCTCGCAGGTGAGCGTCGCTTCGCGATTTTCGCCGTCGGCGTTGACCAGAAGCTTGGCCAGATGCAACCCGGCGAAAATGCCGTCTTTCTCAGCCTGTTTTTCAATTTCGAGCTTAACGGCGACAAAGCGGCCGTTCTGGCGGCTGTTGGCCTGGCCTTCATAGGTCACGACGAATTCGCCATTGGTTTTTACGATTTCATCGCCTTCAAGCGTGGCAAGAGTGCCGACATCGCGCTCAGAGACAACGAGAACAGCAGGGTTGCGAGTGCCGCGGCCGGGCTGGGTTTCGTTGAATAGCTTTGCGCGCAAAGTGTTGTTCTGGCAGCGAAAGCCATCTGCCATTGCTACGGAAATAGACGATACGAGAGTAAGAGCGGTTACGATAACGAGTTTCATGGGATATCCCCTAGTCATAAAAAGTACGTGCACCGGAAAATTCGTCCCCAATGGACGGTAAAAGGCGCACTGAAATTTTAGGAGTAAGGTGCTCCGAAAATTCGTCCCGCAATACTGAACGG
>JACQAW010000483.1 GCA_016194725.1 Deltaproteobacteria bacterium | reverse complement strand
AATGACACCTGGCTCAAAAACTCCAAGATCAGCGAAGCGGGCGACACGATACGCAAGATTCTCATCGATATGGAGCAAACCAAATACATCCAGAACAGCGCGCTGGTGGCTTCGATGATTCAGCAAGAGCTGGGGCCGCTCGATGTCACCCACGGACTCAAGAGCCGCGGAGTCAAGCAGGCCATGTTTTACGTGCTTTCACAGGTTGCAATGCCTTCTACCCTGGTCGAAATGGGGTTTTTGTCCAATACGGGCGACCGCAGCCGGCTTATGGATGTCGTATTTCGTGACGAATTCATCAAAAGTTTGATATCGGCTCTGAAGCGCTATCGCGACAAAGTCAATTCCAAGGAGACTCCAGCCAAATGAGCCGCTCATACGACCGTTCCGCCGCCAGCACCCGTCCCGTGAAAATCACCGCCAACGTCAATGAGTACGCTGAAGGTTCGGCGATGGTCGAGTTCGGGCGGACCAAAGTGCTTTGCACCGCGACGATCGAAGACACAGTAGCACCCTGGCTTAAAGGCAAAGGCCAGGGCTGGATCACAGCCGAATACGGCATGCTGCCGCGTTCCACCCACACCCGCATGAAGCGCGAGCGCGATAAAATGTCGGGCCGCACCCACGAAATCCAGCGCCTGGTGGGCCGCGCGCTTCGCACCGTGCTGGATTTGAAAAGAATCGGTGAACGCACCATCATCGTCGACTGCGACGTCATTCAGGCCGACGGCGGCACTCGCACCGCGGCCATTACCGGCGGTTACGTGGCACTTGCGCTTGCTGTGAAAAAGCTGCAGACCGCGCAGAAGTGGAATGAGTCGCCGCTCATCGATCAGGTGGCCGCGGTTAGCGTGGGCCTGAAAAACGGCCAGGTCCTGGTTGATCTCGATTACGACGAAGATTCGTCGTGCGACGTAGACATGAATTTCGTCATGACCGGCCAAGGCCTATTTGTCGAAATCCAGGGCACCGCCGAGCACAAGCCATTCTCGAAAGCCGACATGGACAACATGACCGAAAGCGCGACGGCCGCGATGCGGCAGCTGCACCAGATCCAGAATGAAACCTTGGGGCGATAAAAAGGGAGTTAACCCTTCTTTGCCGTAAACACGTTATTGGGCCTCGACGTTACCAGTCTTCTGGTCTTTGCCTTTCGAGGATCCGTTCGCGCCGGCCGCATCGCCCACATTCTTGCGTAAGCACTCCAATGCGCTTTCGCTGCTGTTGTACCAAGCCGCATTGTTGTAGCAGATTGCTGCCGAGTCCTTTGAGATCGACTTGTTTTTGATTATTCGCAAGCATTCGACGAGTTGTACCAGGCACCCACTCTTTCGCAGACCTGGAGCGGAGTCGCAGTGTTGCCGTCAGCCGCTGCGGCCTGGATCATGGACACTAGTGCTAAACCCGCCATTAAAATCGAATATTTTTTGGTCATCATTTGTTTCCTTGGAATAGGCATGGCCCCTTATCCGTTTCCGGATAAGGGGCCATGTCTTACTGCACCCGTGACTAGCTACTGAGCTATCGCTTACGTTCAACATGCACCCGATCCACCACTGACGCATTCTCCGATTCGAGTCCTCAACCCAATTGCTAAGAAAGGGTCGAGCACCCCGGTACCCTGGTTACGATCGGTAGGAAGGTACCGAGGTGCCCAGAGGTGGGTGGGTACAGCTCTGCTGCCATCAGGCAACTTTTTGAGTTTTCAACCAGGCGTTGTAGTGCTCAAACTTGCGTTCATAATCCACCACGCGGTCACCTGACTTCGTGATGAGACCGAACTTGAATTGACGAAAATGTTCGTTGCAAAAATTAAAGCGCACGTCCTTCTCTTTGCACGCGCGTTCATGACAACCAAGTTTCGCGCTCGTGCTTCTGCTTGCGGGCGGCGCGCTTTGCGGTTTCGGGGCATGACTTTCGGCCGGGGCTGCTGTTGCGGGCTTCTTGATCTCTCCAGTACCTTTGCTCATCTGCTGGTCCTCCGTCCCTACACCAAACATATCGGCAGAGTCTTCCTAAACTTTAGCAAATAAGTCAGGTAATGGGGAATTGTGAAAACAACGTGTTAGGAAGCGAGCGGGCAACTGTTGGGAAAAAGTTGCCGATTCCCGATTGGCTGCTAGTCTCTCTGTCATCAATCAGTTCACGTAGTTGCAGTACCACGCATGGATATGGGGGGTTCTTCAATGGCTAGGATGCTTTTTACCGTCGCTATGGCGGTGACTACTTTGGCTTCGGCGGCTTTCGCCAACGCACCACACTTCGTTCATCTCAAAGCTCTCAATAAATACGACCGCACTAAGATCGTCGAAATGGGCGTGAGCATCGAAGCTCTGGCCACCGACTCGGTGTACGGCCTGGCTTCGGACAGCGTGCTTGAACGCCTGAAGAAGAGCGACATCAAGATTATGGAAACTTTTCTGGCAAAGCCGCCAGAGGGCGTTACCGACTTTCCGAGTGAAGACTCGCGGTTTCACAACTATGACCGCATGACCAAAGCGCTTGATGACCTGGTCGCCGCGCACGGTGACATCATGAGAAAGTTCAGTATCGGCAAGACGCTCCAGGGCCGCGAAATGTGGGCCGTTCAGGTCAATACGGGCAAGGAAACGCTTAATGCCAAAGACGGCGCCGTTTCGGTCAAGCCGGGCATCGTGTTCATGGGCAACCACCATGCTCGCGAGCATGTCAGCGCCGAAATTCCGCTGATGCTGCTCGAGTACCTGGCCAAAAACTACGGTGTCGACAAGGACATCACGGCTCTGCTCGACAAGCGCGACATCTACGTCATTCCGATGGTGAATGCCGACGGCGTGGAGTTCGATATCTCGACTGGCGAATACAAGTATCAGCGCAAAAACATGCGCCCTAACGGCAGTGGCCACATCGGCGTCGACCTGAACCGCAACTACGGCTTCAAATGGGGCACGGGCGGTTCCAGCACCGATCCGTCCAGCGACGTGTACATGGGCCCAAACGCGTTCAGCGAACCTGAAACGCAGAACATCAAGGCCTTCGTCGAAGGACATCCGAATCTTAAAGTGCTGCTGACCTTTCATACGTTCAGCGAGCTGATTCTGTACCCCTGGGGCCACAAGTACGACGCGGTCGAAAACAAGGAAGACCTGGCTACGTTCGAGGTCATGGGCAAGAAGATGGCCGAGTGGAACAAGTACACGCCAGAGCAAAGCAGCGGCCTGTACATTGCCAGCGGCGACACAGTCGACTGGGCCTATGGTTCGCTCGGTATCTTTGCGTTCACCTTTGAGCTCAGTCCGAAGGAAATGTACGACGGCGGCTTCTATCCCGGCGCTGGTGTGCTCGATAAGGTTTTCGAGGACAACCTAAGACCCGCGCTTTACCTCATCGACCTTGCCGATAATCCACATCGCGCAAAGTCGCAGACCGCCGGCGACTTCGAGTGGTTGCACTGATTATCAGCTACTGAAATCGAACGATGTAAAATTCACGTTCGAGCTGTCCAAGATCATGGGAGTCCCAGGAAACGCGCCATTGGCTTT
>JACQAW010000490.1 GCA_016194725.1 Deltaproteobacteria bacterium | reverse complement strand
GGCCACGGCACCGGGTTTTTTCAGGCTGCACGCCACCGTCACGGCCTCGCCGTGGCTGGCGTTGACGCCGACTCCGCCGGCGTTGCCCGCGCTTTATGAGACACCCCTGGTTGGTGGCAATCCGGCCATCCTGGCTTCCGCCGTCAGCAATGCCCATGACAACGTCACGATTACCGCGGCAGGAATCATGAATACGGCCAGCGGGCTCTATCAGACATCATTATTGGCGTACCTGCCGTTTGACGCTGGTATTGCGTTTGAGGGCACGCATGGCGTGGGTACTCCGGTTTTCATCCCGAACTTCGGCTTCAGGACCGGTCCCTGGGTGCCCGCCGCCTTCGATGCGCAATTTCCGTTTCTGAAAAATGGCGTCATGCTCGCCGAGCATTCCTCGCTCATCTATCCCACTGGCCTGAATACCGGCCTCGAACAGGAGAATAGATACATTGGGTCTGCGCCAGGTATTGACCTGACTCGCGGAACCGCCTCGTTCTGGATCAAGCCGGGTTGGGGCGGCTGCGATAAAACGGCGCGCAGCCTGCTCTATGTTCCCGGCGTGGTGGGCAGTCCCGTTATCAAGACCAAGGGTGATTGCAAACTTTATGCAGGCCTGCAAGGCGTCAGCCCGGGCTTTGACGAGGAGCTGTCGACCAATATCACGACCTGGACCGCGTCCACGTGGCATCACGTCGTATACCGCTGGGACGCCAACAGTCCGGTTCGACCTTTGAATATCTACACAGCTTTGATTATCGATGGTGGCTCGGTGAGCACCTCGCCAACCGGTGTGACAGTGAACGGCCGAACCGCGAAGTGGACGGTAACCGCATCGCCCGGCGGAAACTCGATAAATGCCGCCACGGCTTCGGGGGTGGGCGTTTCGGCGGGCGGCGTGATCGCTTCGTATCGGCTCGATGATCGCACCTGGAGCGATGCCGAAATCGTAGCCGCGTTCACCGGCGGTAAACCGGGCGCCACCACAGGCATTCACGATTTCATGGATTCCAACACCAAGTTTGCAATTCCGGGAGCCATGGGCTCGGTCGAGGCCGTGCATCCGTATCAGATGGGCAATGCGGTTTTGGGTCCCGCCACGATGACGGTGGCGAATACGTTGAACGTGGTTAACGCAGGCGCTTTTACTCCAGCGGGTGGCGACTATGCCTGGGTTGCCAGCGCGGGTGCGGTTCATTTCAATGGTCTTCCGACCGAATATCTTTCCTCGCCCGATAACGTGGCCTGGAACGGGGGCGGTTCGACCGACTTCACGTTCGAAACCTGGGTACGAATCAATGCTCCTAATACGGGCGGAGCGGGTGGCTCGGCGACTAATCAATCGCTTGTGTCCAGGCTTTCGAACTGCGCAACCGGCGGGTATTCGTTTAAAGTGCAGACGGACGGAACGCTCATCTCGTCCGTTTGCGGCCCAAACAGCCTGAGTCCCGTAACCCTGATCAGTATCTCGAAGATAAATGACGGTAAATGGCATCATGTTGCCATGGTTATCAATC
The DNA here is from genome assembly GCA_016194725.1 of Deltaproteobacteria bacterium. GTDB lineage: Bacteria > Bdellovibrionota > UBA1018 > UBA1018 > UBA923 > JACQAX01. The sequence goes on along the minus strand of JACQAW010000490.1, from coordinate 5,284 downwards.
AATCGAGTTACTTGAGCTCGATTGTGATCGATGGCGTACAGGATCGCTCAGTTCCGCTTCCAAGCCTGGGTGGAGCGCAGCCTGTGGGGCTTACCGCTTATCTGGGTGGAAACACGGGTGGAGAGGCCCTTAACGGCGAGCTTGACGAGACCAGGCTTTGGAACGTCGCGCGCACGCCGCTGCAGCTGAGCGCCTCGCGTTCGCGATACTTCGCCTGCGGCACGGCGGGCCTGCGGCTTCGGTTTGGTTATGATGAGGCGCCGGTTACCGCCAGTTTGGCGATTACTCGCAATAACACCCCTCACGGCGGCGATGCGACCATTGTCTCTGCAGCCGTCACATTCACCGTTTCGTCCAATCGCATGCTTTTGACCTTGCAAGAGACCGACACTAATTTTAGCGCGGGTTTTGACAACTATAACTATTTAAGTGGTTTTGATGTCACCGAATACTCGCTTCAGGGAATCAAGTCGCTCGTTGAAACCTCACACCCTGGCTGGACCGCCACTGTTACTCAAGCAGCGAATACTGGTGCCTTCTTTGGCCGCGACCTTATTACGACGGGGGTTCAGTTGAACGCGCTGAACCCAGCGGTCGCAAACTATAGCGGAAACCCCCAAACCTCCTTTGATGAAATTTGCCAGAGCTGGGGCGCGCAGAAGCCCCAGGGCGTCAACAGCATCGTGCAGGTCAGTGGAGGCATGGTCGACACTCCACGCGTGGCACCGAACGCCGGTGCCAATCAGCGCGTCTCGCGCCAGCTGGTATCGGGAACCACTTCCGGCCCGGATACCATTGGGGTTGGCGCTATTTCGATGCCGGCGAGCATGGCCCCGCTTTACTCAAGCATGAGTTCGAGTTTGCTGGCGCCCGGCGGTTTTGTATTCAACTCTCAGCCAGCGTCTGCCGTGCCGGTGAATCTGGTTGCGGGCGGCGATTTCGAGCAGGGGATAAGCACCTTTATTCCGACTTATGATTCGGCTTTGGATACCACTCCGGGAGTTTTTATCGATATCGGCTCGGCATTATCGGGAAGCGCGTCGTTGCATGTCGTGACCGATCAGCTTTGTTCAGGGGGCGGCGGCACGGGTACGCAGGCCTGTCCCAATAGCGGGTACGGAGGCGTCTATGTCGATGCCACGTATATTGCGGGCACGCCAGCTCCGGCTTACCTGCTTTCATTCGACTATCAGCTTTTAACCAATGGCCTTCCGATTGCCGCGGCCCACGCGGTTCCCAATACCACAAACCTATATCTGAATCTGGGGGGCGGAAACATTGGCGGATATCCGTTCGTCGCGCGCAATGCGCTGGACGGCGGCGGCTTCAATAACCCAGGCGCGCCGTCCAAGGATCATGTCGAAACGGTGTATTATAATGATCCGGCTCACGACGTGAATCTTCTTTATTTCACCACGAAAAGCACCAGCGGCGAGTTCATGCTCGATAACGTCAAAGTCCTGCCTTTGACCTTGGGAATGGATTTTGAAAGCGCAGGGGGATTGGTTACTCCAGGCGGTACCTGGACAGCTTCGTGTACGGGGGGTAGCGCGGGAATCGTAACCTCACCTGGCTCGCCCGTGCACAGCGGACAAAATGCTTTCGAGATGGCTAACTGTGGCGTGCCGGGCTCGCTCGATTCATACTCGTCTTTGGTAACTCAGGGCGTCTGGTATGCGGCCAGCGCCTGGGTTTTGGTGGAAACCGGAGCGGGCGTGCAAATGAGCATCAGCGATGACACCAATGGAACGACGAACGCTTTGCAGAACGTTCCGTTCCAGGGCACCTTGGGCGCTGGTGCTTCCTGGGCGCGAATCAGCACCGTTTTTCAGGCCAGTGGAACGCACGCTTCCGTGCACTTCACCAGCCTGGATAACATTACCTTGTTTTACGCCGACGACATTGCCTTGTACCGGGTTGAACCCGTTGTGCCCACAAGCACCTTGCCCCAGGGCGCGACAACCCAGCTTGCCAATGGTGCGTCGCTGGTGGGCACCACCGACAGCTGCGTGATTCCGGCTCCGGCTCCCTCTACCGTAGGCGATGGCGTGGTTTCCTGCAGCAAATCGCAGTCGGCTGCGGCCCAGCTCAGCGCGCTCGGACCTGGGACCACGTGTCCTGTCGGCGCGCGCCTGGACATTCCCTGCACCAACGGTACTCCGGCAAGCGGCATCAATACAACCGACGGCGCCGTCATGGTCGACGGCACCTCTACGCTCACGCTGCCGGCAGGCAACTTCGGTCTGGGCGTGGACTGGAGCGTCAGCCTGTGGGTACGGCCTAAAAAGGCGCAGTCCGGTACCGATTTCCGCCGCGATTCTCCACCCATTCTGGGAATCAACCCCAGTGCGCCACCGGCTTTTCCCGGCGTGGGCGCGTTCGGGGTAGCAAATAGTTTTGATTTATGGAGCCTGAGTACCGGCGTGCGCTCCTTGCTGTGCTCGACCGGAAATATGGCCTGCGGAACCTCGCCTGTCGCGGGCGCCTGGAATACCCAGAGCGACATAGCCGGTGCCTTGCCGGTGGGGGGCTGGACGCACCTGGTGGTCGTCTATGACGGCCTGTCGAGTAGCGGCAAGATTTATGAAAATGCCGTGACGGCCACGGCAAACAGCATCAATGGCACCTTCGCCTTCGGTTTTGGAACCTCGGTCAGCCTGGGCAGCCTGGATTCGACGCTTTCAGTGCAACCGGGCGTGGCCGGGCCCAACAACTTGACGGGCCTGGAGTTCTCGGTCGAAAGTTTCGACGGCTGGATCGATAATTTCCGAATCTTCAATCGCAAGCTCACTACTACCGGCGATGCGGGTGCTGGCGTGCAGGGCGAGATTCAGGCCCTTTGCAATGCTGAAAAGCCGCCCAGCGGACTGACCTGCGGCCCTTAATCGTAAGCGGCGCCGAGATCGATCATTGAAGACGGCTCGCCATATTCGGACGAGAAGTCGGGATCCGAGACTTTTGTCACCGTTGCGATGAATCTGCCACAAGAGAAACCGCTGAGGACGAACTGAACCTCTCCGTTCCCGTTTGAGCTGGACGTAGCCGAACCCAGCGGACCGGTGGCGCGTTCCATGATCTGGGTGGTTACGTTCAGGCCCGTTTGGGGGTAGCCATGCTGATCCACGATCGCGGCGCTGACAACCAGGTGTTTTGACGAACCGTCATTCATCAGCTTGAGCGACAGTGATTTGACGAACACCGTCCGTTTTTCTTTCGCGGGAAGCGGTTTCGACGCTGGCTCCTCGATGACGGGATCGCTGACCTCGCCCGAAAGATAGTCGCACGCGGCGGGCGCGCTCTGCGCCAGGGCACGTTTGACGTTGATCATGCCATACCCGGTCCAGACGTCACGCCCTGGCGGAAAAATATCGTCGGCGTTGCAAACCAGGCGGCGCTTGACGTCGACTGCCGATTCGCCGCCATGGGCCTGCTTCAACAGAGCCAGGGCACCGGCGGTGTGAGGCGCGGCCATGCTGGTGCCGCTATGGCGCGCATAGCGCCCGCCCTTGTCGAGCGATAGGACGTTGATGCCGGGGCCGGCCAGCGCGACATATTTGCTGTAGGTGCTGAAGTAAGCGCGCAAGTCATTGTCGTCGACCGCCGCGGTTCCCACGACCTCAGGATAGGCGCCCGGATAGTTCAACGGATTGTCACCGGCTTCACCGCTGTTTCCGGCTGCGGCCGCGACTAGCATTCCGTGCTGGTGGGCTTTGATCAGCACCTCGTGCAGTGCCTGAACGTCCATGGTGCCGCCCAGGCTCAGATTGGCCACATCGGCATTCGCGTTTATGGCGTATTCAAGACCAGCGATAACGTCGCTGTACTGTCCGCCGCCGGTATCGTCCAGAACCTTGATGCCCAGAAGCGAGGCTTCGGGAGCCATGCCCACGACGCCAAAATTATTGTCGTTGGCCGCCACCGTTCCTGCCACGTGAGTGCCGTGGCCATTGCCGTCGTTCCAGGCGTCGCGGTCAGACGAGCTGAAGTTCTGGCCCCCGGCCACGCGGCCTTCCAGGTCAGGATGCTTGCGATCGATTCCCGTGTCGATGATGGCCACCTTCACGCCTTTGCCGGTGGTGTGCGCCCAAACCTCGGGCGCTCCGGTGCGGCGAATTCCTGGCGGCATGGTTTGCGAGTTCATGGGGTCGGGCTCGTCTTCGCCGATATTCGACCGGTTCGACAGATCAAAGGCCTGCACTCTGCCATCGACTTCGAGTGTGCGGATGTCGGGGTTGCGGGTCAGCGATTCTATTCCCGCCACTGGAACTTCGGCAGCAATAGCGTTTACCAGCCTGAGCCGATGAACGATTCGCCCGGGAATGAGGGCTGAGATATTCAGGGAGTCTATTTTTTTTCGGAACCCGATAATCATGCGCAAGATGCCGCCGGGGTCCGCCCCGAACAGCGCCGTCAGCGACTGGTCTTTTGAAGCGTGGTATTTGGCTTTCGAAAGTAGAACGCACGAATCCGCCAATGCACGATGCGGCATTGCGAATTGAAATGCGGTTAGCGCGAGCGTCACCGTTGCTGCGGCCCGAAACTTTATGATGATCATGTTGTCCCCCTGTTGAAACGCGGGGGACTGCAAAAGCCGGGCCTTCGCTTATTCGAAGCAGGTGCCGGGAGGGCTGTTTTCCTTGAAGGCCGCCGAAAAAATGGACCTGATCCTGGTTTGCTTGCGGTCGGTGATTTTGTTGGCGTCTTGAATTTCGGCGTAAAGGGCATCGCGGTCGTCGTTTTCAGCCTTCACCAGCTTGGTCACGGTCGCGGCTTCTGCTCCTGCTTTATCTGGGTGCTTGAGCACCAGCATGCCGTCCGCGGTTTCGCACACCGCGCCCTTGGATTTCCATTTGCTGATCTCGGCTACGCGCTCCTTCATGCGGGCTTTGATGGTCGCGGCTTTGGGCGAGGACGTGCTGATTTCCTGGGCGCAGGCTTCGGTAATTCCAAAGCTGATGATCCAGGTGCTGGGCTCGGAGGCCGCTTTTGCCGGGGCCTTGGAGGATTTCTTTTTAGAAATTTTCTTCACCGAATTTTTCACGTCGGCAGACTCGGTGGCGGCGCTGGTTCCTCGCGCGGAGATCGAAGGCGAAATGGGCGATCAGTTCGTTGGTCTTCAGGCCAGGCTCATGAGCCAGGCGATGCGCAAGCTGACGGCGGCGATTTCCAAGTCCAAGACCACAGTGGTGTTCATCAATCAAATCCGCGAGAAGATCGGCGTGATGTTCGGAAGTCCTGAGACGACCCCGGGCGGTCGGGCGCTGAAGTTCTACGCGTCCGTCCG
>JACQAW010000489.1 GCA_016194725.1 Deltaproteobacteria bacterium | reverse complement strand
GGATGGAAACAAGTGCGCGTAGATGCCGCAGGGCTTGCCAAGGCACTCGAGGTACGCAATAAGACCAACGCGATCGAAGAGACGGTCGCGGAGTTAATTCACTAAATGAAACTCGTTGGACACGGAAAAATTGGCGCGACCCCGCGCGAGAGTATCGTGCGAGGCCGTGGGTGGAAGCGAGTTGGACGGCGCGATGCTATTTCGCAGCGACCTGCGCGAGAGATTTTCTTCGCGGTCCGGTGCTCGAGTTTTGCTGAGGGAACAGCTCAAAAAATAAACCCTCATCGAGCTTTGGCATTTCCTTTAATGCCCCAATAGCCAGGCAATCGGCGGCCAAGTTCATCATGACGCGCGGGCTTCCGGCTGCGTGCTCGGCCAGCGTTTCAATGAGGCCAGCGCTGACGAGATTCGGGTTTCCGGCATGCCGCACGGCTTCTCTGAGTAGCTCTATAAGCTGCGGCTTCATCCACGGTTCGACAGCCAACCTGGTCCGCATTCTCGTGCCGAGTGGAATCAGGTTCTCTTCTTTAAATGCGTTTGTGAGACGCACGTCGCCCGCGAGCACGATCGTCAGCAAGCAAACCGAATCGAAGCGCTCTATCGTGAGCAGGCGCAGCTCGGAGAGCACTGCGGGCGGCATTTCCTGGGCTTCGTCGATCAGAAGCACGGGCCTGAGCAGCGTCGAGGCGATATGATGCCGCCATTTTTCGCGCAGCCCCTTGTAGCCGCCCCAGCGGTTGCTGTTGCGAAGTTCGATGCCAAAGATCGTGCCCATTTCGCGGTAAAAGTCCGAGAGCCCGCTTTGCGGGCGAATGATGTCGCCCACCGTGATTTCAGGGATCTTCGAGAGATGGTCGTATAGCGCGCGCAGATTCGTGGACTTGCCCAGACCGCTTGCCCCCGTTATAAGTGCAAAGCCGCCCTCCAGCGTCAGCGTTTCGACGCGATAACAGAACTGGGCAAATCGAGGCGTTTTGAAGATTGCTTCATTGGGTATGTCTTGCGTAAATGGATTCCACTTTAGCCCGTAGAGGGCCTGTATGTTTTTTGCGTTCATGTATTTTGTCCTTGTTCTTCTTGGTTGATATTTTCGCTGTCAGGGAGCACTTCGCCGTAGGGCTTGGGATCAACGATATAAGCCGGCGGCATTCCCGTGGCGGCGTAGTCGGCCATGAGTTTTTGCAGCAGCGGCGGTACAACGTCAGATTTTTCTTCCGGAGGCTTCTTTTCATCGAAAGGCGCCGGGCCAATGCGCTTGCGCAGCCCTTCTGCATTGCGCTTTCGATCCAGCGGATAGAGTGGCGCCAGAGTCGCGTCTGTCCTAGGATCGACAAGGCTTACATTTCTCAGGTCCCACTCGGCAAAACGTACCGTGACCCGGTATAATGAGCGGAAGGCTGCCGGAATCTCAAATCGTTTTCCCAGGATTGAGACCGTGCCGTCGCTCCGCCTCTGCGTGCGAGGCTCGTCGCGTCGGAACGCGCCCGTTAGCACGGTTGTTTCCGGTGCCGTGCGGAGAACCGATTTGCTGTTGAGATACCGATCAACCGGGCTTTGGTTTGTCTCCGAATGAATGGCGCGATTGTATTCCATCTCGGCCCACGCCTGGCTGACCGCATTGAGCTCCTCGAGCGCAAGATCACGCTTGCCCTCGAGCATCGCCATGAGTCTGCCTTCGAGATTTCCCCAGAATGATTCTTGTTTTCCGTTCTGGTAGGGGCTGTAAGCCAATGTGTTCGCAAGCGTTATGCCGATCCGAGCGCAGCCCTCCTTGAACTCAGCTGACGTCATGGCCGAGCCGTTGTCACTCATTAGAGAGCGGGGCAGCCCACGTTTTTGCAGCGCCTGAATGAAGCCGTGCACGAGCGCGCGTGTGTCTTCCCACCAGTACCATTGCAGGTGGCAGCAAAGACGTGAATGGTCGTCAATTACGCAAAGCGCAAGAGGTGTGACAAGCTCTCCTCGCTCCGTGCGAAGTTGGCGCGAGCCGTGGTGGAAGTCCAGGTGACACAGACCACCCACATGCTCAACCTCAAAAGAGCGCACCTCGCGATCCTGAAGGCGCGCTTCGGCCGCCATACGGCCGGGCGCAAACGGCGAGCGTACTCGCGGTTTTTTATCCCAGCCCTTGATGCGCATGTAGCGAAGAACGGTCGGATACGACGGCGCCATGCCATAACTCGGATTGGCCGCGAGCCAGGCACGCAGATTGTCGCAGTGGAGCTGCCCGCTCCAACTCGGGTGCGCGCGGTAGTTGTTTTGCATCCAGTTCTTGATTTCGGGTGTCAAATGGCGGGTCGTTCCGCTATCGGCTCGAAGTTTGCGCCTCAATGCTCCGACCGGGTCCTTTTCCCGATTCAAGCTCGCATAGTACCAACGCTCAACGGTGGGCAGTGATACCCGGAACTTCTCGCCCGAGATCGGGTGGCTCCACAGCGTATCCGATAACCCCTTTAACCGCGGACGGAGTTCCCCTGGCCCAGGCGGGCTCGATAGCAGTGCGCCCACAACCACGAAGCGGAACTCAGCCCAGAGCTGATGCGTTGTTCTCGGTGTGGAACTTCTTCACCGCTTCAAGCCCTTCTAGCCGTTTTCTGATTTCGATCAGAACGAGATCATGGCCAGGAACTTCACTTTTGAGCTGCGCCACTCGGTCGTTTTCGTCTTCGACCTGGACGTACTCACGAAACGCGTTGTCCGTGATGCTATAGATCGACTTCAGCACTCCCTTATCGAAAGTAACGTTTCGTTCAAGAAACTCGGAATGAACAAGCTTTGCGATACGAGCAAAGCCCACCTGCTCGTGAAGGCTTGGAAATATTTTTTGTCTGATCTGCTCGTTTGTTGCGACCCTGCTTTCAAATAGAAACTTAAAAAGTTCGATATCTCGGTCGGTGATGACTCCTACGCCAGGCGACTTTCTGCGGCGTCTCCGGGGTACTTCTTTGATGTGAACAGCTTCCGCGGTCTTGGCGGAGCCG
>JACQAW010000054.1 GCA_016194725.1 Deltaproteobacteria bacterium | reverse complement strand
GGGTAATGGCGTAGGCAATGGCATTTACTCCATCGGAACTTACGGCACTTGGAGCTGGTCGCGTACCGACGAGCAGGCCATGTGGGACAACACCAATGCCTGGCAGAGCTGGTTCATGACCAACTCGCCAAACACCGAGCACTTTCTGTTCCTCGAAGATGAACCGCCGCCCGCGGATTATCCGCAAATCGCGCAGTGGACGCAGTGGATGTCGGCCAATCCCGGTGTTGGCAAGAATTTGAAATCGTTCGCGGCCACCTCGCTGCTTGACGCCACGGCTTCAATGCCGGGACTTTCGATCGTTGGCAGCACGCTGGCGCAAGGCGATACGCCGAAGTGGGATGCCGCGCAGTCCAGCTGGAATGCCGCTGGCAAGCAGTTCATGCTGTATAACGGCAAGCACCCGGCTTCAGGCTCGTTTGCCACCGAAGCGGATGGCACCGATATGCGCGAAATTCCCTGGGGCCAGTTCAAAAAAGGCATCGACCGCTGGTTCTTCTGGGAATCGTCGTACTACAACGACTTCCAGACGGGCCGAGGCATGAACAACCTGTTCCACCAGGCGCTTACCTTTGGTCAGGATACGATCGATGACCCGATTCTCGGTCGCAACGGCTACCATTACACCAATGGTGACGGCGTGCTGTTCTATCCTGGAACGGATACCGTGAATCAAGCCGACTCGTACGGCGTTGAAGGCCCGATTGCCAGCATCAGACTCAAGCTGTGGCGTCGCGGCATTCAAGACGTCGACTATCTGACGCTGGCCATGGCCAAAAATCCGGTGAAGACTCAGGCCATCGTGAATGCCTTGGTTCCCAAAGTTCTGTGGGAACCCGGCGTCGACGACCCGAACGACCCTTCGTACGTTCGCACGGCGCTGGGCTGGAACACGAATCCGGATGACTGGGAAGCCGCCCGGTCGCAGCTTGCCGACATCATCGAAGGCAAATAGCCCACACTCAGTTCGATTTTTTGAAAAACCATCGGCGGAAGCTTAACCACAGCTTGCCGCCGATCTTTTTCAAGGGCTTCTTGGCGTTCCAGGTGAACGACTGCGCGGCACGCGGAAAAAAGTCGGCGCGGGCCAGCGACTGCGCCAGCTCGGGCGAGGTTTGCCGTTGAATGCCATAGCGGCCCAGTATGGTCAGCCGGCCCATCTGGCTTACAACCGCCGTGGGTTCGGAGTTGAACAGAATCGTGTAGCCGGCCTCGTGCGCCGCGCGGGCCACCTCGCGCGAATAAAAACCTCCGGGCACCGAGGCGCTCCAGGCCGGTTCGCCCAGAATTTCGCCCAGGATCCGGCGGCTTTCTTTCCACTCGTGCAGCATTTTTTCCCAGGTCAGCGTCGAAAATCCGGCCGGATGCGAATGCGAGTGCGAGCCGATGTGGTGGCCGCGGCGGTGCAGGTCGCGAATCTGGTCGGCGCTCAGAAAGCCTGGCTGGCCCACGCGCTCGGTTACGATGTAAAAATGCCCGCGCCAACCACGAGCTTCGAGCAGCGAGGCGGTCGGCTCATGAGCGCTTACGCCACCATCGTCGAAGGTGAACAGGATCGGAATGGGCTGAGCCTGAAACTCGGCCGATTTTTTCAGCAGCTGAACGCGGCCTTCGCCGAGCTTCGCGATTTGCGAAAGGTGAGCCGAAAAGTTGGCCTCCTCGAGCTTGTAGATGTCGGCATCGGCGCCCGGAAAACCGCTGGCGCTGGCGTGGCCGCGGACGACGTCGTGGTAGAGCAGCGATATCTGCTTCATGTTTTCGCACGCTCGCGCGCGCGTTTTGCCGCGGCCCGTTTCCAGCAGAGATATTTCGTAAGCCAGGGCTGGCCCCAGTTGCCCGAGGGACGGCCGTGGGTATCGATGGTCACGGCGGTGCCTTTTTCGATTTCCTGAAGCTTGTCGCGAATTTTTTCCAGATTGTCGAAAACAGCGCGGTTCTGAATCGTGATGTGCGACTCGGCGATTTCGTTATAGGGGTAGGTAAAAAATCCGAACACCGGACCGGTGTCGATGCCCTTGTCCACTTTCAGCAGCGTCATGCCCACCTTGTTCAGGTCGTTTTGCGCCAGTGCCCAGAAGCAGCCGTGCGCGTTTCGATACTCGGGGCAGATTCCCGGGTGCATGACGTAAGTTCCCAGCGTGGGTACGGCGAAAATCTCGGGTTTCAAGATCACCTTGCAGCGGGCGATCATGAGATTGGGTTGCAGCTTCTCTAAAAATGCCCTTGTTTCTGGCGAATTCGGGCTGGCCGTGGTCAGCACAGGCAGGTTGGCAGGCAGAGCCGGATAGGCCGTTGCAAGATGGCTCAAGAGCTTCGTCTCATAAGCGGCATCGCCGGAATGGACAAAAAACCGATGGTAGAGCCGATAAGCCAGTACGTCCAGAAAGCGAAGATAGCCCACGCGTTTGAGCTCACGTTTGATGCGGTTCTTTTTCTGCTGCGATTTTTCCTCGATCGAAACAATACCCACAACCTGCGAAAAAGAAGACAGCCATCTCGGAAGCGCACGGCGATTGAGATCATCGTCATGGTGGCAGATCAGTACGGTTTTCATATCGATGATTCCACTATACCAACTCGACGGCGGTATGAATATGCTCTGTGATCAGGAATCGCGCGTCGATTTCAAAACCCGTTCGGAACCCGGCGCCAAGGTCGGACTCCAGCCGCAGGCGAAGTTTGCCCGATTCTTTCGATACGAGAAGCACCTGGGCGTCCTGAAAATCGAAGTATCTTCGCACCAGCGGCGCGAGTGCCTTATACAGGCTTTCCTTGGCTGAAAAAATCACGCCCGTGTATTCGCCCACCGCCAGCCCGCTTGCAGCCTGGCGTTTTATTTCCTCGGGGCGCAGGGCGTGGCCCTGAATTTCAAGCGCGGTGGCTTCGTCCAGAATGCGTTCGGTGTCGCGGCCCAACCCGCGCAAATGAGTTGCGGCCGCCACAGCTGCCGAAACGTAGCCAGACGTATGCGTGATCGTACCCACAAACCCCGGTGGCCAGTGGGGTGAACGGTCTTCGAGCGTGCGCAGCTCGCCGCTGTCCTGGCAGCCTGCGGCCTTGAGCGCCATGAGCGCCGCGTATCTGCCTGCCACAAACTCGGCTTTTCGCAGCGGCACTGCGCGCATCAGTACAGGTGGCAGTTTTACGCCCAGCTCGTGTGGCGTGCGCATAGGGTCGAAAGCCGCTACGTCCAGACGCGCCGAATATTCGAAACAGGCTTCGGACAGAATTTGAGGGCCGGCTATCTGAATTAGCATAAATGTCGGTTTCCAGAATATCATGAAACCACTTGAATCTATTGAATTATTTTAAGTCGGTATTCCGGGCTTTTTCGGATAAAAAACCGCCGCGACGCGTAATGGTTGGTTGTTGTTTGGAATAATGCATGATAAAAAGAGTCGGATAAATATCCAGCAAGTCCCAGGAGTTCATAATGAGCACGTCTGCCCCTATCAGCCCGCGCACCGTCGTCGAAAACATCTGGAAAGAGGTTCTGGGATTACCGTCGATTGACGCCGATTTGACCTTTATGGATCTGGGTGGCACTTCGTTGCTGGCAAATATGCTGGTCGCGAAATTGGGCAAGAGCCTTGGCGTTTCCATTCCGGTCATCAAGGTTTTCGAGTATCCCACGCTGCGCCACTTCACGAAATTCATGGCCACCGGCGAGCATCAGGTGACGCCAGCGGCTCCGGTCGTCGCGGTTGACGAAGCCGCGGTTGCGCCGGCTGCTGTCGAAATTTCGGAAATTTCTGACAACGACGTCGCCATTATCGGGATGGCCTGCCGCTTTCCGGGCGCCAACAACGTCGACGAGTTCTGGAAGAACCTGGTCGATGGCAAAGATTCGGTGGCGATGCTTTCCATGGAAGAACTCAGCCCTGAGGTGCCGGCCGAGCTGAAAAACGATCCTCGTTACATCCGAGCGCGCGGCATGATCGAAAATCCGTATGCTCTCGATGCGGCTTTTTTCGATATCAGTCCCATGGAAGCAAAGTTGATCGACCCGCAGCAGCGCGTGTTGCTCGAAACCGCCTGGCAGGCACTGGAAAATGCCGGTCACGGCCCAGGAAGTTTCGAAGGGCGCACGGCCGTATTCGCGGGTATCGAGGACAACACTTATTACAAAGAAGAGATTCTGCCCTTTCCGGAAGCCGAAAAAAGAGCGGGCCGCTTCTCGATCATGACTGGCAACGAAAAAGACTTCGTGGCCATGCGTATTGCCCACAAACTCAATTTGCGCGGGCCCGCCATCAGCGTCCACACCGCGTGTTCGACGTCTTTGGTAGCGGTAATCATGGCGGCCAAGAGCCTTCGTCATGGCGAATGCGACATGGCGCTGGCCGGTGGCGCTTCGGTGCATTTTCCCACGCACGACGGCTACTATTACCAGGAGGGCGGCGTTTTCAGTCCCGACGGCCGCTGCCGCCCCTTCGATAAAGACGCTCAAGGCACCACTTTCACCGACGGCGCGGGCATCGTGGTGCTCCGGCGGCTCAAAGACGCGATCCGCGATCGAAACACGATTTACGCCGTCATCAAAGTTGGCGCGGTAAACAGCGACGGCGGCGACAAGATTTCTTTTTCAGCGCCCAGCATTTCGGGGCAGACGACCTGTATCTCCGATGCGCTCACCGACGCCGGTGTCGATGCCGGCACGATTCAGTTCGTCGAAGCGCACGGCACGGCCACGCCGATGGGCGACCCCATTGAGGTCGAGGCCCTGCGGCAGGCATTTCGCAAGCACACCCAAAAGAAGCAGTTTTGCGGCTTAGGTTCGGTAAAGAGCAACGTCGGTCACACGACCACCGCGGCTGGCGTGACCAGCCTGATTAAGGTGGCGCTGGCGCTGAAAAATAAAGCGTTTCCTGCCACTGTTCACTACAAGAGCCCCAATCCGGGACTTGATATCGAAAATTCGCCGTTCTACGTCGTGAATCGTCACACGGATTGGAAGCGGGAACTGACGCCAAGACGCGCCGGTGTAAGCTCGTTCGGTATCGGAGGCACGAATTCCCATCTGGTAATGGAAGAAGCGCCCACCCTTCCAGCCTCGCCGGCCCCGGCCGTCGAACGCCCGTTCGAAATATTTCCGATCGCCACCAAAACGGTGGTCCAGCGCGACAAATTGCTCAGCGACCTTGCCAGCCTGGGTGCCGATGCCCGCAGCGCCGCTTTTTCGCTGCAAAACGGCCGGTCACGGTTCAAAACCCGCGGCGCGCGCATTCGTTTTCAGGGCATCACGGCCGACGATATCGTCGTGCAAAAAGACAAGGTCATCGAAGACCCTTGCCTGGTATTCATGTTTCCCGGCCAGGGCTCGCAGTACATCGAGATGGGCAAGAGCTTGTTTGAGCATTTTCCTGAGTTCCAGAAAACCTTTCTGGACTGCTGCGCGGTTCTCGATCGGGAGCTGGGACTTGATTTCAAGACATTCATCTTCGACGCCGCCAACAAGGAAACGCTCGAAAACACGAAGTACACGCAGCCCGCGCTGTTCGCCATCGAAGTGTCGCTGGGCAAGATGCTCATCGGCTGGGGCATCACGCCCGACGTCATGGTGGGCCACAGCGTTGGCGAGTTCGCCGCTGCTTGCCTGTCGGGCGTATTCTCGCTCGAAGACGGCCTGAAGATGATTTCCGCGCGCGGCAGGCTGATGGCCTCGCTGCCACGGGGCAAGATGCTGTCGGTGCGCGGCCCGCTTGACGCCGTCAGGAAAATCGCCGGCGACGACATCGATGTAGCGTCGGTAAACAGCCCCGTGCACTGCGTGCTGGCTGGCGAGGACGAAAAAATCAAAGTCGCGCAAGAGGCCCTGGAAAAGGGCGGCTTGCCTTGCCGCATGCTGCACACCTCGCATGCCTTTCACTCGACGATGATGTCGCCCATGGTTGAGCCCTTCCATGCCATCGCCAGCGAAGTGAAGTTCCAGGCGCCGCGCTTTAAAATCGTTTCGACGGTTACGGGCAAGCCCATGACCGACGCCGATGCCACCAATCCCATGTACTGGGCAAACCACCTGCGCGCCACCGTGCATTTCAGCCAGGCGATCTTCAAGACGATCGAAGACGGCGGCAACCTGTTCCTTGAGGTGGGCCCGAGAACCACCCTGTCCAGCCTGACGTTGCAGCACCTCAAAGGCGAAAAAGGCACGGCCATTTCGATTCTGTCCGACAACTCGGAACCCGCCAACGAAATCGGGGCGTTGGCCACGGCGCTGAGCAAGCTTTGGATTCACGGGCTTGAGCTGCCCTGGAACCGCATCTGGACCGGCGGCAGCCGCATTCCGGTGCTGCCGTTCCCGTTCGAGTACAAGAATTACCGGTTCTCTGAAAATCGCAAACCCGAAGTGAAGACCGTTTCGGTCATTCACGAAGTTGCCGAGCTGATGGAGGAGGTCGCGGAAGAAACCGGTGCAGCCGAAGAAGTTGTCGAAACCAGCGTCGCCGACGTGCTGATGGGCAACCTGAGCACGATCTTCAGTGATTTTTCGGGCATGTCGTTTGAAAGCCGCGACGCTACCTTTGTCGAAAACGGCTTTGACTCGCTGGTGCTGATGCAAATCGGCGTCGAGCTGGGCAAGAAGTACGGCGTCTCGGTCGCCCTCAGGGATTTGATGGAAAAACTCAACACCCTACAGCTGCTGGCGAACCATATTTTCAAAACTGCTTTGGCCAAAAAGCTGCCGCAAGCGGTTCGTAAGCAGGCGCCGGCCCGGACGGTTTTCCGCCAGCAGCCGGTTCTGGTGTCCAAGCCGCCCATTGTTTCGTCCGCGCCGCTGGCGCCCATGCCTGCGGACGTCTCGCAGGTCATTCAGCAGCAGCTGACCCAGATGAAGGAAATTCTTGAGCTGCAGCTCAGGTATTTGGCCGCTACCAGCAAACCAGGCGGCCGCGCCGTGGTTCCGGCTGTTGCGCCGCTGCCAGAGCAGAAGGCGAAGAGTACTCAAAGCCTGATTCGGGCCAAGCATCAGCAGCCCCCGCGGCCCGATGCGTTCCGGGCAAATTCGCCCGATGGCAGTGAAGCCTGGTACCGGTTTGATTCGCAGAATCAGCATTACGAAATTCTCAACTAGGGTTATACTTCGATGTCAGTGAAAGATCAGTCGATACAAAATCCCGCATGGACCCGCGTTGACGTTTCTCCGGACGTCCTGTTCGGCAAGGAAACGGTCTTGCCCAGCTCAGAGGCACAGCGCGAGATATTCAGCGCGTCGCTCACCGATCCCGATGCCTCACGGGCCTATAACCACTCGATCTCGATTTTTTTCGAGGGTACTCTGGATGTCGATGCGCTTTATTCAAGCCTGTTGAATCTGTTGAACCGGCACGAGGCGCTGCGAGGCACTTTTTCAGACGACGGCGGGTCGTTCAAGGTGCGCGCGGGCATTGCCTTTGGCATGCCCATCCTGGATCTGAGCGAGCTGTCTGAAATCGACCAGAAGAGCTGCTACGAGAAATTCGTGCGCCAAGAGCTGGATCATGTTTT
>JACQAW010000488.1 GCA_016194725.1 Deltaproteobacteria bacterium | reverse complement strand
TTGCCTTTGCCAGCAAAGAACTTGGTCACGTCCTCGCCGCGCTCGGCAGCGGCGGCAATCTCATCGACGGTCATCTTCTTTTTACGAGCATTCTTCATATTTCACCCTTTCGGCCTTTGTCGATTTCCAGAGGGTCACGAGGTGATAATAGGCTCCCTCGTTGTCCTCCCTGTCTTCGTAGATTACCGAGTAGAGCTGGCCGTTCACCCACCCAATAGCGACCCACTGTTCCGGGTCGTCGAGGATTTAATCCAGGTAGTAAGGGCCATAAAACAGCCCTTGTGCTTCCTCGAACCCAATCCCGCGCGTCTTCTTTAGTCGTTGGCTTTTGGTTTTGTCGTACTTGAAGCGTATCTGAGATAAATATAACAGTTATACCACTATCTCGCAAGTATCTCTGCTGTAGGCATAAAAACGAAGAAATTCTGGTCGTTGGCCAGAATTTAACATCACTTTTCAAGTACATCTGGTTGTAGCATTGACGAGGCGCGGCTCTCTGAGAGGGCCAGCAAAACAATACCCGATCAAAATAGTCGTTTACGGCGACGCATCGCAATGTTATATCGTTCTCGCTTACGTTATCTGGAGGATTTTCACATGCGTGCTTCGCTCAGTATCATCTGCCTCGCTCTCTGTGCGATGTCGTCGCAAATCAGCCGGGCTGATTGCGAAATTGGTCCCAAGCGAGTCAAACACGGCGCTGAGCAGGTCAGAAAGGGCGATATCACCCCAGCCGCATTGCAGAAAACCGATCCAGATCATGACTACAGTAAAGCCTATTCCTTGGCACCGGGAACCTTCGATGTCGTACTTTTTGATCCTTCCAAACTGACCCCCGTGCAACGGATGAACTACGAGAAAGAAAAACGGCTGGCCCAAGAAAAAGAGGAAAGGGATGAGCGGGAGTTTTCGACGGCCGTTCAGGCCTGTACAGTTGGAAATTCGACCTATCCCGACTTCGTCGCGCAGAGCGAATGCCTTTATGATCTGACCAGAACGCAGCCCCGGGCTACGAACGAACACCAAATGAGAGCCTCGTTTGCGGCTGCTTCGGCTGCGGAAAAGGCCCTGAAAGTCCACGACAGCGGCAGCGAGGCCCTTTACTGGCATGGCTTGAGCATTGCCCGCTGGAGCGAGAGCAACGGCATCTTGAGGGCTCTCAGTAAAAGAAAAGACGTAATGCACGAGCTAAAGCTCGTGCTCGCGGCTAACCCCACTTACGACAACTATGGCGCGAGCCGGGCGCTTTCGAAAATATACGCAAACCTGCCTCCTATGTTTGGAGGCGATGAAAAAAGGGCGCTCGAATTGATGGAGTCTGTCCATGCGGAAAACGTCCAGGCGTCGCGTTTTGCCGAAAACGACATTCAACTTGCCTACGCTCTCGCGCTCAACGGCAGGTACGCCGACGGTGAAAAAATATTGAACGAGCTTCTCGCGGTCGAGAAGGGCCCCGAGGAAGAGGTTTCTACTGGCGAGGCTCGAAAACGTGCTGTTATGCTTGAGGCCAAGCAGCTCAAAAAGGAACTGTCTGACTGTCGCTGATTATTGCTGGTTTCACTGGCGTGCCTCGAAAAAAGGTCGGATATGCTGACCTGATAAGGCCCAATCGGAATCGTTTTCCAGATTTTAAGAGATGAACATTACTACTGAGCTGCCACAGACGCTCACGTTTGGCATCACTTTTGCCTTGTTTTATGACGACGCAGCAGTCAAAAATGCAATGACAACACGATAAACCGGAGCATCCGTGAAGCAAACTTGTAGCACTCACGCGAAATCCCGCGAAAGATCCCGAAAGTTTCGAGCCCACGAGCTGCGTCAGATCCATGTTATTTAACGATTTGGTTTTACGATTGATTTGAGAACAACGACGAAACAGGGTTCAGAAAAATGGTCGGGGCGGACGGTCAATAGATAAACGGAATACAAGCCTTCTCGACAACCGCTGCACATTACATTTTTTCTATGCCCACTGTTTAAAAACACGAAGGACCTATTTGCGAGACTCTAAATTCCGATGCGCCTTTTCTTGAGGGGACCGACCGGGGCCATAATCTCCCTGATCGCGTCAAAAACGACCTTGAATTGCGCGTCGTGATCGCCGTACTTTCTTTCGAGCTCCGTAAGTCTCTGGGTCAACTCCCTGTTTCCGAGCATTACCTCCCTGATCATCACAAAGGCTCGCATGATCTCGATATTGACGAGTACCGCGCGTTCGCTATTGAGAACACTGGATAGCATTGCAACCCCTTGCTCTGTAAAAACAAAGGGCGGATATCTCCGACCACCCCGGCCCTTTGAGATCGCAAATTGCGATCTCAAACATTCATGCTCTTCTGGCGTAAGCTGAAACATAAAGTCACCTGGAAAACGGCCCCTGTTGCGCTTCACATGCTCATTCAATCGAAACGTCGGGACCTGGTAAAGACCTGCGAGATCGCTGTCGAGCATGACCCGATGGCCCCGAATGAAATAAATCTTCTGCTTGAGTCCCTGGTTTGAAATATTTCCCATATACGCGCCGTTCTGCAGCGCCTGTGCCATTAAGCCATCACTGGGTTGTGCAAGAACGAGCGAAAACCTAGACTCTATTGAAAAGATTGGTCGGCCAAGTTCATCAACTCACCCACACAGCTATCCGCATGATAGAATTACATTTTTCAGAATATCCAAGCAGGGCAATTCCGAGAAATGCACCCTACTCTACGCAACTGGGCTCTCCGTACTGCAGATGGCCAGAGAGCTGGGGATACCGAAGACCACGACCCGTCAGACACTCGTCGACGCGGGCGTTGTCATTCGCACGCACCACCATCTGCCAGCTGGGACGACGAACGAGGCCAACCGGCTTCAAGTCGGTGTCACCCCTTTTGGTTACAGCCGC
>JACQAW010000479.1 GCA_016194725.1 Deltaproteobacteria bacterium | reverse complement strand
ATGCGAAGGCAAGGAAAAAGGAAAGCGACTTCATGTACAATATCCCCCCATGCGATCTGAATGATCGATGGAGAAAATACTACTGAAGAGGTGTCGGGAGCGCACGCGAAAAAGGCCGCTCGCCGCTGATTTCCCTCTGCGTCGATGATCTTAAAAGCGGCCGACGACTTCCGACTTGTCGAAAAAGTAAGCGATCTCGCGATCGGCCGATTTTGCGGAATCAGAGCCGTGAACGGCATTCGCTTCGATATTGTCGGCGAAGTCCTTGCGAATGGTGCCGGGAGCAGCCTTGGCTGGATCGGTCGCGCCCATGATGTCGCGGTTGAGCATTACGGCGCCTTCGCCTTCCAGCACCATCAGAAGAACCGGACCGCTCGTCATGAAACGCACGAGAGAGCCGAAGAACGGGCGGTCTTTGTGTTCGATGTAGAAGCCTTCGGCCTTTTCCTTCGAAAGTTTCGTGAACTTGGCAGCGGCAACGCGCAGGCCTTTCTTTTCGAAGCGCGAAATGACTTCGCCCATTACGTTCTTTTGAACAGCATTCGGTTTGATGATTGAAAATGTCTTCTCGGTCGCCATGTGGATTCAGACTCCTGTTTGTTTAAAAATTTTTAGCCCTTAAATACCGAAAGCAGCGTTTTGCCGATATCCGCCGGGCTGCGTGCCACCTTTACACCAGCAGACTCGAGTGCCGCAATCTTTTCCTGCGCGGTACCCTTGCCGCCACTGATGATCGCACCGGCGTGGCCCATGCGCTTGCCTTTTGGGGCAGCCTGCCCCGCGATAAATCCGGCAACCGGCTTTTTCATTTCACGCCGAATGAAATCCGCCGCTTCTTCTTCAGCGCTGCCGCCGATTTCGCCGATCATGATCACGGCCTTGGTTTCGGGGTCGCGATTGAAAGCATCGAGCACGTCGATGAAGTTGGTGCCATTGATCGGGTCGCCACCAATGCCCACGCACGTGCTCTGCCCAACACCTGCCTGGGTCAGCTGAAATACCGCTTCGTAGGTCAAAGTTCCGCTGCGCGAAAGAACGCCGACCGGCCCCTTTTTATGAATGGAGCCCGGCATGATGCCGATCTTGCATTCGCCCGGCGTAATGATGCCGGGGCAGTTGGGGCCAATGAGCCGGGTTTTACGGCCAAGCAGATATTTTTTTACCTTGAGCATGTCCAGAATCGGAATACCTTCGGTGATGCAAACCACGAGATCCAACTCGGCGTCAACCGCCTCGCAAATCGCGTCGGCCGCGAACGGGGGCGGCACGAAGATCATTGAAACATTGCAGCCGGTCTTTTCCCTGGCCTGAGCCACGGAGTCGAAGACCGGAAAGCCTTCGTGGGTCTGCCCACCGCGGCCCGGAGTTACGCCGCCCACCATCCTGGTGCCGTATTCGCGGCAGCCCATGCTGTGAAAGGTGCCTTGAGCGCCGGTAATGCCCTGACAGATGACTTTTGTGTCCTTGTTGATCCAAATCGACATCTTACTTTGCTCCCTTGGCAGCCGCGACCACTTTTACCGCTGCATCGGCCAGGTCTGCCGCGGGCGTAATCTTGAGGCCGCTTTCGGCCAGAAGTTTTTTGCCCTTGTCGACGTTTGTGCCCTCGAGGCGCACGACCAGCGGTACCGAAAGATTCAGCTCCTTGGCCGCCGCGATGATGCCTTCGGCAATGACATCGCACTTCATGATGCCACCGAAGATGTTGACGAGAATAGCTTTCACCTTGGGGTCTTTGAGGATGATCTTGAATGCCGCCGTTACTTTTTCCTTCGTGGCACCGCCGCCGACGTCCAGAAAATTTGCGGGCTCCGCGCCGTTGAGTTTGATGATGTCCAGCGTGGCCATGGCCAGGCCGGCGCCGTTCACCATACAGCCGATCGTACCGTCCAGGCTGATGTACGCCAGGTCGTATTTTGAGGCCTCGGTTTCCTGAGCATTTTCTTCGGTGGGGTCGCGCATCTCGGCCACGTCTTTGTGGCGAAAAAGCGCGTTGTCATCGAAGTTGAGCTTGGCATCGAGGGCGAAAAGGTCGCCGGAGCCCGAAAGCACGAGCGGGTTGATCTCGGCCATGCTGCAGTCCAGCTCGATGTAGGCTTTGTACAAGGCGCCGAAAAAAGCGACGGCCTTGTTCAGGCTGTCCTTGGGAATATCGAGGGCAAACGCCAGCTTTCGGCCATGAAAAGGCTGAAAACCAGTCGCCGGGTCGATTTGGACCCGGACTATTTTTTCAGGTGTATTGTGCGCGACTTCTTCAATATCCATGCCGCCAGCTTGCGAAGCCATGATCATGACCTTGCTGGTGGCTCGGTCGACAAGCACTGCGCAGTAAAGCTCGCGCTTGATGTCGCAACCCTGCTCGACGAACAGCTTCAAAACCTTTTTGCCTTCGGGCCCCGTTTGCGGCGTCACGAGCTGCATGCCAAGAATGCTGGAGGCGTAAGATTTCACTTCGTCCAGGCTCTTGGCCACCTTCACGCCGCCGCCTTTGCCGCGACCTCCTGCGTGAATCTGTGCCTTTACCACCCAAACATTGCCACCCAGCTCTTTTGCGTTTTTTACCGCTTCGTCCACGCTGAACGCGACTTTACCTTGCAGCAACGGAACGTTAAAACGCCTCAGCAGCTCCTTGGCCTGATACTCGTGAACATTCATTTGAGCAGATCCGCCACGCCGTCGCGCTCTTCTTCCAGCTCTTTCAGGGTGAGCGCGATTCTTTCCTTGGAGAAAGCGTCGATTTCGAGACCTTCGACCAGCCTGTACTCGCCGTTTTCGGTGGTACAAGGAAATCCGAAGATGATGCCCTTGGGAATACCGTAGCTGCCATCGCTGGGCACGCCCATGGTAACCCACTCACCCTTCGAGCCCAGCCACCAGTCGTGCATGTGGTCGATAGCGGCATTGGCAGCGCTGGCCGCCGACGAAAGGCCGCGCGCCTCGATAATCGCGGCGCCGCGCTTGCCCACGGTGGGCATGAAAGTTTCGCGCGTCCACGTATCGTCATTCACGAGCTTCTTGAGGCTATCGCCGTTGGAGGTCGCGAAACGAAAATCGGGATACATTGTCGGGCTGTGGTTGCCCCAAACGGCGACCTTCTTGAAACTGCTGACCGGACGTTTGGTCTTGAGCGCAAGCTGCCCCAGCGAACGATTCAGGTCGAGCCGCAGCATGGCGGTGAAGTTCTTGGTTTTCACGCGGCCCGATTTTTCGGCCGTCTTCATGGCGATGTAGGCGTTGGTGTTGCAAGGATTGCCCACGACCAGCACCTTTACGTTGGCGTCGGCGTGCTTGCCGATGGCTTCGCCCTGCACGGTGAAAATTTTGGCGTTCTCGGTCAGCAGATCTTTGCGCTCCATTCCCTTTGAGCGGGGCCGCGCGCCGACGAGCATGCAAACGTTGGCATCCTTGAAGGCGACATTCGGGTCATCGGTGCCGATCATTCCGTGCAGCAGCGGAAACGCGCAGTCTTCGAGCTCCATCATCACGCCCTTGAGCGAGTTCTGGGCCGCGGGAAGCTCGAGCATTTGCAGAATGACGGGCTGATCTTTTCCGAGCATTTCGCCGCTGGCGATGCGGAACAGCAACGCGTAACCAATCTGACCAGCCGCACCAGTAACCGCAACACGTACAGGAGTTTTGGACATTTCAAATTTCCTTTCGTTAAGGGTCGAAGATCTTACATATTCCTAATAATTGCGTCGCCGAACTCGCTGCATTTCACTTCTTTAACGCCAACGAGGCCTTCAGCCGTCATGAGCCGTGCGAAGTCGTATGTGACCGCCTTCTGATCGATCGAACGGTCCATGCCTTTGATGACCAGGTCGGCTGCTTCGTTCCAGCCCAGATGGCGGAACATCATTTCGCCTGACAGAATCACCGAACCCGGATTCACCTTGTCCTGACCGGCGTATTTTGGCGCCGTTCCGTGGGTGGCTTCGAAAATCGCGTGACCGGTGACGTAGTTGATATTGCCGCCCGGTGCGATGCCAATGCCACCGACCTGCGCCGCAAGTGCGTCAGACAGGTAGTCGCCATTGAGATTCAAGGTCGCGATAACGTCGAAGTCTTCGGGACGAGTGAGCACTTGCTGGAGCGTGATGTCGGCGATCGAATCCTTGACGAGCAGCTGCCCGGCTGGCGGCTTGCCTTCGCAGTCGTCCCAGCCGATTGCGCGGCCTTTGTATTCGCTGCGCACGAGCTCATAGCCCCAGTCGCGGAACGCGCCTTCGGTGTACTTCATGATATTGCCCTTATGCACAAGGGTCAGGCTCTTGCATTTCTGCGCGAGGCCGTACTCGATGGCGGCGCGAATCAGGCGCTGCGAGCCGTCTTTGGAAACCGGCTTGATGCCGATGCCGCTGGTTTCGGGAAAGCGGATCTTTTTGACGCCCATTTCCTTCTGAAGAAAGTCGATCACCTTCTTGACTTCGGGACTGCCCGAAGCCCATTCGATGCCCGCGTAGATGTCTTCGGTGTTTTCGCGGAAGATGGTCATGTTCACTTTTTCGGGACGCTTCACCGGGCTGGGCACGCCCTTGAAATAGCGCACGGGCCGCAGGCACACATAAAGATCGAGCATCTGGCGGAGTGCGACGTTCAGCGAGCGAATACCGCCGCCAACCGGCGTGGTCAGCGGACCCTTGATGCCGACGAGATATTCGCGAAATGCGGTGATCGTGTCGTCGGGCAGCCAGTTGTCGAATTTGTTTTTGGATTTTTCACCGGCGAAAACCTCAAACCAGGTGATTTTCTTTTTTCCACGATAGGCTTTTTCCACCGCAGCGTCGAGAACGCGCTGCGAAGCGCGCCAGATGTCTGGACCGGTGCCGTCGCCTTCGATAAAGGGCAGAATGGGAAAATCGGGAACGTCCAAAGTCTTGTCGGCTCTCATCTCGATGGGTTTGCCTTATTTGGGCGGACTGATATGCGAGTACTTGGCCATGGCCTGTTTTGCTCCTTAGTTTTACTTGGATT
>JACQAW010000482.1 GCA_016194725.1 Deltaproteobacteria bacterium | reverse complement strand
TCTCTTTTCGAATCCGAACCTCTTGAACCCCCAGGCTTACCAGGTGCATCTCGATGCGACCCATTGCCGCGTTGAACGCTGCGTGATGGCGAAACGCCTCAAGGACAAAGTCAGCTCCCAACTCCTGATTTATGCGCCGCAGGAGGTTCAGGTTAAATTGAGCTGTAACGCCTTTTTGATCGTTATAGGCGCGCTCCATTATCGCGCGGTCTTTCATCAAATCAATGCCCACGAGCAAAGCCCCACCAGGGCCCAGAAGCGCGGCGGTGCGTTCCAAAAACATGCGGGCTTCGGAAGGCTCGAAGTTACCAATGGTCGAGCCCGGAAAAAAACCCGCCCGCTTAAGCGCTCCAGAAAAAAAATCTCCAGGCAGCCGCAGCTCAGCCATGAAGTCCGAACAAACGGGGTGCAGGGCGATGCCGGGATATTCGTTTGCAATTCGCCTGGTCGCGCCCTGTAGCGCAGAGCGCGAAATATCAACAGGCGCGTAAGCCACCAGCTGCTTCATCTTGTCGAGCAGCAATCGTGTCTTCCTGCTGGCGCCGCTTCCAAACTCCAGCAAAAGACAACCAGGCCCCAGACAACCCGCAATATCAGCGGCGTGAGTCCGCAAAATTTCAATTTCGGCACGGTAAGGATAATATTCCTCCAGCTCACAGATTCGTTCGAACAGCCCTGACCCTCGGGCGTCGTAAAGATATTTTGGCTGCGTTTTTTTTCTCAGCGCGCGCAGCCCTTTCAAAATATCGATTTCAAAACCGGCTCTGTCGCGAGCAAGGTTCAACAGCTCCGTGGCTGGCGTCATTGTGCCAACCGAATTCCAGAAAACTGCCAGCGCGCCTGCGGCTGGAAAAAATTTCGATAGGTCGTCCTGGCGCTTTCCGGCGGTGTGGCCCACGAGCAGCCTCGCAGCACCATCTGATTGCACATGAACTTTCCGTTGTACTCGCCCAAGGCCCCGGGCAGTGGGCGAAAGCCGTGATAGGGTCCGTAGCCGCTCATGGTCCATTGCCACAAGCCCGCCTCAAGGCTTGTGCCAATGCTGGCAGCGGCATTTTCCCATTCCGCCTCCGTTGGCAGGCGGGCACCCTTCCAGCGCGCATAAGCATCGGCTTCGTAGTAACTCACGTGGGCAACTGGCTCCTGCATCTGCAGCGGCCGCACGCCGGCGAAAGTAAAATTGTCCCAGCCCGCCGCTCGGGGCTGCCAGTAAAGCGGCGCCCTCCAACCGTTTGCCCGTACCTGCGCCCAGCCGTCCGCCAGCCAAAGGGCGGCATTCCTGTAGCCGCCGGCTTTTATGAATTCTGCATATTCGGCGTTCGTCACTAAGGCGGACATCAGGCGATAGGGCTCCAGATACGTTTTGTGCCGGGGCCCTTCGTTGTCAAACGCAAAGCCATTTCCCGGCATATGCCCAATTTCGGCAAAGCCGCCAGAAAACGGCAACCAGCGCCCTCTTTCGGCGATCGTCGGCAGTGCGGCCACAGTCGCTTCGTAGGTGGGTTTTGTCGGGTTGGTCCAAAGAATATGTTTAATGTCGGTCAGCAGCAGCTCCTGATGCTGCCGCTCATGGTGCAAACCCAGCAAGACAAGGTCGGTGACGCTATCCGCGACCTCCAGCACCTTACTGTCCACCCAGGCGCGATACTCACAAATCTCACTGACGCTGGGACGCGACAGCAAGCCGCGCTCGGCGCGTTCAATTCGCGGCCCTGCGCCTTCGTAGTACGAATTAAATATGAACTCATAGCTGGAATGGAAAGGCTTGAAACCGGCAAGGCGCGTAGCCAGCACAAAACGCTCAAAAAACCAGGCCGTGTGGCCAAGATGCCATTTGGGCGGGCTCACGTCGGGCATCGACTGAATCACGAAGTCCTCTATCAAGAGGGGCTCGCAAATCTGTTCGGTGCGTCTGCGCACCGATTTGTACGACTCCGCCACGTCAAGCATAGGGGAATAATAGATTGGTGGCCAGGAACTACAATTGAAGTAATTGTTCTGCTATAATCTTCAGATGCTTGTCTTTTTCGCAACGTCCTGGCTGCTTGCATCCGCACTGCTGGCCCAGGACAAACCGGAATATACCGAGCCCAGCTGCACCGACGACAAGCTCGTCTGCCTGCAAATTCAGCTCACCACCGCCAATTATTCTTACTTCTGGATGAGCAGCACCGCACGGGCCGAAATTACCGTAACACTAGAAGTGAGCGGCAAAAACACGCTCGAAGCGTTGCCTGTCGCAGTAACGGAAACCCTGGAGCCAGCTCAAAAACTCAACATCCTCACTCTGCGCCACGCCCCCGCGATGCCAGAGGTTGAGATTCAGGAACAGTTCAGCTGGGGGTGGGGAAGCAACAAGGCCGAACACGACAACACCTCGACCTATTATCTTCCCTATGAGATCGGCAAATCGTATCCCATCACTAACGCGTACAATGGCGACTCAACCCACTCCGGCGACGGCGTCTATGCCTTGGATTTTGCGATGCCAATCGGAACTCCCATCCGAGCCGCCCGTGAAGGCATGGTTATCGCGACGAAGGACTCGAGCACGGAAGGCGGTCCAAGCAACAAGTTCGCCGATATGGCGAATTACATCACCATTCGTCACCCCGACAAAACGATTGGAATTTATGCACACCTTAAACATCTTGGTGTTGCGGTAAAGGTGGGCCAGTACGTCAAGGTTGGCGCGGTAATCGGCTATTCGGGAAATACGGGCTTCAGTACCGGTCCCCATCTGCATCTGGAAACATATCGCAGAATTGACGGCAAACGCCGGCTCACTATCGCAATGTCTTTTGTAACCGCCGAGTATCCTCGCGTGATTTTGGAGCGGGGCAAGGCCTATAAGGCCGTGAAATGAATTGAACTTGCGCTAACCTTGGCGAAAAGTTGCGTAAAATGCTATCAAGCGCCCAATGATTCAGGTCAGTCGTGGCACACCTGCTTTGATATTGGCGCCGATGGAGGGCGTCACCGATGCCCCAATGCGCGCACTCATGGCCGAGCGCGGGGGCTTTTCATTTTGTGTATCGGAGTTTTTCAGAATCAGTCAGGACGTTCCCTATGCGCGCACCATCGCGCAGCATGTTCCGGAGCTGGCCAACCGGTCCCGAACACCCTCGGGCGTGCCCATTCAAATTCAGTTCCTGGGTGGTGACGCATTTAAACTCGCCGAGGCCGCGGTACGGGCAGTCAGCGTTGGCGCCTGCGCGATTGATCTGAACTTCGGCTGTCCCGCTCCCACCGTGAACCGCAACGACGGGGGTGCCACGCTTTTAAAATATCCGCATCGCATTCGCGAGATCGTCAGCGCGGTGCGGGCCGCTCTTCCGGCTACGATTCCCGTATCAGCAAAGCTGCGCCTGGGCTGGGAAGCCGTGGACGACATCCATCAAAACGCCGACATGGCCGCTGAAGGCGGTGCTTCCTGGATAACGATTCACGGCCGCACCAAGACCCAGGGCTATACCCCACCCGCTTACTGGGACCCGATTGGCGAGGTTCGCGGGCGTCTGGCAATTCCCGTGGTCGCTAACGGCGAAATCTGGACTCTCGACGACTTTCGGCGCTGCCGCGACGCCACCGGAAGCGAACATTTCATGCTTGGGCGCAGCGCGCTGGCCAACCCGGCACTGGTACACCAGATTGCGCGTGAGCTTGGGATGATTTCGCCCGCACCAGCATCCACGGACTGGTACACGCTGCTCGAACGCTTCGCGGTACTTTGCGAACCCTATGCGGATAATCCACAGTATACGCTTTGCAGAATGAAGCAGTGGCTGCGCATGGCCAGCAATCGCCACGAAATCTCATGGGTCAGCTCGGTCAGAACGCAGCAAACACTCGAGGAGTTCTTTACTGCCGTTCGTGCCGCGATTTCGGTTTCAGGCCCAGCTCCGATTCAATGATCGGCCGAATGTCCAAATGCGACTTTACGCGCGTGGCCTGCGGCCCAGTGCTATAGAGCCAGACAAATTTCGATTCCGGCGCTACCGTTCCGTGATCCGTCCAATTTGCGTGCGCGCCTCGGCCATGATCGGTGGTTACCATCAGTGTCGTGTTCTCGCCGTATTCCCCAAGCTGCTTTAGCGTGCTCACGAGCGTCTGGATCCAACCGTTGTAACGGCGTAGTGTTT
>JACQAW010000481.1 GCA_016194725.1 Deltaproteobacteria bacterium | reverse complement strand
GTACCTGCCCAGCAACAGCCCGCCATGCGTGCCCCCCGAGCCATTCGCCGTGATTACCGAACTGAATCGGGACGGAAGGCCGTCGTGTCCCGCCTGCTGTGCGATTTCCTCGAAAGCCGCGACATATCCCATGGCGCCGATGTCATTGCTTCCGCCTTCGGGAACAAAAAGAGGCATTTTACCGTCACGCCGCCGATATTCCTCAGATGCGGCAATAAAGGTCCTGCTGATCTGGTCGTACTGTTCCTGGCTCACGTACTACGTACGCGCACCGCTAAGCCGGTCCAGCAGCAGATTGGCTTCCAGGGCGGCACCGGGACCCGGGCGCTCTCCCCGTAGAAAAAGCACGGGTTCAAGGCCAAGTTGGCGACAAAGCAGCGCCGTTGCCCGGGCGTGGTTGCTCTGAAGGCCCCCACACGTAAAAACCACTTTCAGCTTCTTTTCAAGCGCTTCGGCCAGCAAAAATTCGAGTTTCCGGATCTTATTGCCTGCCGCGGGGCCATGGGTAAGATCGTCCCTCTTCACAAACAGGTTCACGTTCGCGTACTTCGAAGCCAACTTCGAAAGTCTCGGCAAATGTTGAATAGGCGTGGGCACTTGCGCCAGTTTGAGCTTGTTCGGAATAGAAAACTTCGACATAATTTTTAGAGAATGATTAAAGCGGATGGACCCGCGAAAGTCAAAATAAGTCTCTACGTCTTGCTGATGCTCGGCGTCTGCTTTTGCGCGCCAACTCGTTCCCTTGCGCAGGTTTCTGAAAAGGAAGTTCAAGGAATCGAGCAGCAGGAGTTTGGCATTGAAAGCGGAAAAAAGCAGAAAACTCAGGCGCCCGCTCCCAAGGCCGACGGCATCGTACCGGAGGACTACCAGCCCGCCGCTGAACCCGAGAAGGTAAAGCCGATCGAGGCCGAGGAGTTTCGGGTGATATTCAAAAAGAGCAGCCATTCGGGCCGCGTCATGATGTTTGAGGATGCGACCGACAACCGCCCGCGCCCCGGTAAAATACTGCTGCTCAAGAAAGACAACGACGACGTCGTGGCCATTCGCGTCCTCAAGAACTACCCGGGAAAATTCGCAGCCAAGACCGTGCTGCCGATCAATGAGCTCAAGCCCGACACTGAATACCGCGCGATCAAGAAGCTGGGCGAGAAAATAATCGCGCTTATCCGCGAGCGCGAAAAACGGGGCAAAGATCTGGACTCCGCAAAAACCGACGAGGATCTGGCCAAGGAGGTTTCGCCCGACGACAACGAGCTCGACCGCGGAATTCCACTCCAGAAGGGAAAGACGAAAAAGGTGCTTCCCTCGCGTCCGGACGGCGCTGCCGGCCCCGGCATGCCGGAGCCTCTATTCAGCAAGGATGGCGGCGAGCTCAGCGCCGACAGCATCGAGATAAAAGACGAAGACGAGCCCTACAACGATCTTTCGGTGCAGGAAGATTTACCCATCGAGCCAAACCGTCACTCAGTGACGCTGGAATACGGTTCGTTGAAAAGCGTTGATCAGAATGCCAATCCTGCCACCTACAGTGGTGTAGGCCTCCGATATGGTTTCAACATCTGGCGCATGGCGCTGTTTCACCGCAAAAGCCTGCAAGACATGGTCACACTCGAGGCTGGCCTGTTCTATTACACGATTGCCGGCTTTGTGACAGCCGATGACAGCGTCACCGTCTATCCTTTCGTCGGCGACCTGCGATACACCCTGCTCATAGGCGAGAGCCTGGGACTGTTTGGCTATCTGGGCTTTACGAAGACTTATGCGTCAGCTGGCAACGACACCAGCGTCGCCCTTACGGCCGCGGTGGCTGGACTGAATACCACCCGTTCCGCTCTTGGCGTGGGTGCGACTCTTAAAATCGGACCCTCCTGGGCCGTGCGGCTCGACGTCGGCACCGATCTTTTTGGCATTGGCGCGGTTCTGAAGTTCTAATAGAGTACCCCACATGCGCCGTTCCCTGCTTATCACAATGTGGCTCACTGTTTTTGCCTGCGCG
Source organism: Deltaproteobacteria bacterium (assembly GCA_016194725.1). Lineage (GTDB taxonomy): Bacteria > Bdellovibrionota > UBA1018 > UBA1018 > UBA923 > JACQAX01. The sequence goes on along the minus strand of JACQAW010000481.1, from coordinate 1,863 downwards.
AGCTGCGGGGTAAAGGGCCCACCGCTCCCGCCCGAAACGGCGGTCGTCGATGTTTCATCCGGTACCGTGCCGGAACAACAGCCACCACGGGTCTACGGACCGAAGAACCGCAATGAATAAAACCGATGATGGTTTTTCTTACCTGAGCGGAGCCCTGCACTGCGAAGGCGTGCCCATGGCTCGCATTGCAGAAGATGTTGGCACACCAACCTATGTTTACAGCCGCAACGCGCTGGTAAACCGCGTGCGCAGGCTGCAGACGGCGCTGGGAACCGAAAACGCCTGCCAGATTTATTTTGCGGTCAAAGCCTGCAGCAATATTCACATCCTCGAAGTATTGCGAAGCGCGGGCTGTGGCGCTGACATTGTCAGCTCAGGCGAGCTGTTTCGCGCCAGTGTAGCCCAGATACCGGGTGAACTTGTCGTTTTTTCCGGAATCGGCAAGACCGAGAAAGAAATTTCGGAAGGACTCAAAGCTGGCATTCACATTTTCAATGTCGAATCACTGGCCGAGCTTCTCACTATCGAACGGCTGGCTTACGCCGCCGGAACAAAAGCCCGCGTGGCCTTGCGCGTGAACCCCAATGTGGATGCGAAAACTCATCCCTATATTTCAACCGGGCTGAAGAAAAACAAATTCGGCCTTGCTCCCAGCGAGCTGCGTGAAATTTATGCGCACCTCGAAAAACTTCGGGCAGTTAATATTTGCGGGTTAAGCTGCCACATCGGCAGTCAGATTTTGAATGAGGCACCATTTGTAAAAGCTTGGAAAGAGCTCATCAAAACTGCTCAAGAAGCGCCGTTTGACGTAACTTACCTTGATCTGGGCGGCGGGCTCGGAATTCGTTATCAACGCGAAAAGGAGTATTCCCTCGAGCGATTCGGCGCGCTGGTGCAGAAAACTTTCAAGGGATTGAATTACAAACTGGGCATCGAGCCGGGGCGCTCGATCATAGGCCCGGTGGGAATGCTTCTGAGCCAGCTGGTCGTTACCAAAAAACGGGGCTCGCGCGGTTTTTACATTCTTGATGCAGGCATGAACGATTTGTTGCGTCCGGCGCTTTACGGTGCGACTCACCTGGTATCGCTGGTGGAGTTGCCGAAAACCCGCAAGTTTTCGCCAGTAGACCTCGTAGGCCCCGTTTGCGAATCTTCGGACTCTTTTCAAACCGGAGTACGGCTGCCTGCGCTCAAGGCAGGGGCTTTACTTGCCTTTGGCAACGCGGGAGCCTATGGAATGACCATGAGCAGCCAGTACAACTCCAGGCCTCGTCCGGCCGAGGTACTTGTAGATGGCTCCTCCTATCAAGTGATCAGAACCCGGGAGACTTATGCAGATCTTATCCAAAGAGAACTCTAGGCCCGTTTTCAGAGGAATTTACACCGCGCTCGTCACGCCGTTTTTGCCCGACGGCTCGCTTGACATGAAAAATTACGAGCGTCTGCTCGACGCGCAGCTCGCGGGCGGCGTGCATGGAGTTATTCCCTGTGGCACCACCGGTGAAAGCCCAGTGCTTTCCGCTGAAGAAAAAATGCTGCTCATCAAAACCGCGGCAAAAAAATGCAAAGGCCGCGCGCTGGTCGTTGCCGGCACCGGAAGCAACGATACGCATAAAACAGTACAGGACTCCCTGGCAGCCTGCGAGGCCGGAGTGGATGGACTGCTAGTCGTGACACCTTATTACAATAAGCCGACGCAAGCCGGCCTCGAGGCCCATTTTCGCGCGGTTGCCGACAGCAGCACGGCTCCTGTTATTCTTTACAACGTGCCCGGACGCACGGGTGTCTCGCTTGCCCCCACGACCGTGGCGAAACTTTCGACCCATCCTCGAATCACGGGAATCAAGGAAGCTACCGGCAACC
>JACQAW010000480.1 GCA_016194725.1 Deltaproteobacteria bacterium | reverse complement strand
TGTTACTTTGGCACGCTGTGGGCGCTCGAAAAAATGGGCATGAAGATTGTCGAAGTGCCCACCGCCGCGGATGTCGGGGTTCGGGTCGATGACCTCGAGCATCTGTTCAAGCACGGACGGGTCAAGGCCGCCGTTTTGCATCCCAACTTTCAAAATCCTTTGGGAAGCGTCATGCCAGACGAAGCCAAGATTCGAGTCGCCGGGCTCGCGAAGCGGTACAGGGTTCCCGTCATCGAGGCCGACACCACGGCCGACCTCTATGTGAGCGGCTCAAGACCCAAGCCAATTCAGGCTTTCGATCGGTCGGACTGGGTTTTATCGTACGGCTCGTTCTCGAAGCTCGTGGCTCCAGGGTTTCGCATGGGTTATCTGGCGCCCGGACGGTTTATCCGCGAGGCTGAAGAAAGCTTGCGCGCGATTTCACTGGCGACCGCCACGGGGCCGCAGCTGACTTTGGCTAAATTCATGCGCGACGGCGGCTACGAAAGCCATCTGCGGCGCCTGCGCAAACATTTTCAGATTCAGCTGCCTCGCGCTGTCCGCGCTCTTGGCGAGGCCATGCCCCCGCATACCCGTATCGGCCGTCCCCAGGGCGGTTATCTGCTCTGGCTGCAGCTGCCGCGCGGAGTATCCAGCATTGAAGTATGGCGGCTCGCCTTGCGCGAAGGCATCAGCGTTACGCCCGGCAGCCTGTTTTCGACCACGGAAAGGTACGGCTCTTACCTGAGGCTGAATCTGGGCCTGGCCTGGAGCGCGAAAGTCGAGTCGGCGATCCGGTCGCTGGGTCGAATCGTCAGACAGCTTAGTCCGTAGGTGGCTTGGGCAAGCCGACTGCCTGGCCGGTGCGATCGACCAGCTCGTCGGCGTCGATCCAGATTCGTCCGTCGGCGTCGCAGTTGCTGCGTAGTGGCTCATTATAGCCGCAATAGCCGGGACCCCAGCTGTTCTGCACCAGGTACTGCACTTTTGCGCCCTGGACTCTGCGTCCGACAACGGCTACGACGTGGTCGGTGCCCTGACATTTTCCAGTAGATGTGTCGCAGGTATTCGAGCAGGGCACGCGTATTCCGGTGGTTTTATCCAGAGTGGGCGAGCCTTGGAAAAAGCCGCCTTCGCAGATGCTGATCGCCACGGGCTGAACTTGCGTGCACATCTGCGAATCGAAAAAATTTCTGATGGCGGCTTTGCTGCCACCGCTGCTGGTGTCGCCATTGACCAGTGTCGGCTTGGGAAAAGCGGGGGTATCGATTCGCTCCTCCACGGGACAAGCCGCATCGATTTGTCCGCGGACAAAGTTGAGCAGCGCTTTCTGGCCTGAGTATTTGGAATCGTAGTGCAGGATGTAATGCATGTCGCCCAGCAGCTGATCCATCGACGGCTGACTTCCCAGGGGTATGCTGTGGCAGCTGTCCGGATTAACAACGCTCGCATTGGAGTCACCTCCATAGACGCCCCTATTGAAGTCGTTGCGCACGGTTTCCATTTCCGAAATAGCTTTGGCGCGATCCTTGTCGGTGTGGCTGCGAGTGTAATACCAATAGTTTCCGTAGAGGCGCTCGAGGTATTTCATGAAATCCTCAGTGGAAAGCCGGTTTGAAAAGGCAGCGCCGTAGCGGACGCGCATGAAATCGTGCCAGACCTTGTCGGTGCCTTTCTTGGTGCACACCATGGGGCGTGGGCTGGTTCGGAGCGACTCGCCGAAAAGTTTGCTGGCGTCGCCGCCGCCGATATTGCCGGCGATTTTCCCCCATTTCGCGTCGCTCACAAGTCCTTCGCTTTCGAGGCCTTTGAAAATCGAGGCCAGGTGCACGGGCGAGGCTTCACCGGGCGGGGGCGTTCCGTTCGGGCCGCGATACGCGTCGAAGAGCACCGAAGAGGCGCCGGCGTAGCAGTGCCCCGAGCTTCCTTGATTCGATACGGTCAGCTTTGCGCGCTGGTCAATTCTGATATCGCTTTTGACTGCGTCACAGGGGCCTGCACCCTGCGCCAGTGACGCGCCGGCATGGAGAGCCAGGCCAAGCGCGAGCGCAAGCCTGGTGCGGGCAGCGGCACTGGATGGAATGCAATTCATTGATTCCCCCGAGAAGCAATACCTCATTATACCACGGAAGCGGGTGGTGATATACTGGCTGCAATATGACTAGGAAAGTCAGCATCTTGGTGGTCAAGGGATCGGCGATTTCCGGACGCGGGGTTTTTGCCACCCAGCCGATAAAAAAAGGGCAGCGCATTCACCTCATGCGCGGCAAACGCATGACGATGCGGGCGATGTTCCGGGCCGTGGACGACGGCTTGGAGAACAGCGCCGACCCTTTGCTGATCGCCGATGGGCAATATCTCGATTTGAATGAACTCTCGCGCACGTTCAATCACTCCTGCAACCCCAATGCGTTTCTTCGCCGACAGTGCACTTTGACGGCAATCAGAAACATACTTCGCGGGGAAGAGATCACCTATGACTACTCCACTTCGATGGTGGATGGCGAGAAGATCAGGTCGCTTGGCCATCCCGTGTGGACATGCCGGTGCAAATGCGGCGCCCCCAACTGCGTCGGGATTATCGATCAGTTCCAAAGGCTGCCGGCCCGGCGGCGTGCCTACTATCTCAAGAATCGCTATGCGCCAGACTTCGTGCTGAGAAAGTTCGCCGGCAATCGGTGAGTTTTTAAATTGCAAATGCAGCACCTCATGCTGGAATATCGAGGTGCTATGGCAGCACTCACCGCCGGCTTCGGGTCAATCAAAAACGTCTGGGAAGTATTTCTGCTTTTTCTGATTCCCATCGGGGGCGGCATTCCGGGCGGGGTCGTGCTGGCACGCAGCCGAAACATCACCTGGCCCGTGATGCTGCTTCTGTATTTTCTCTCCGACCTCGTTCTGGCCTGCGTCTTCGAGCCGCTGATGCTGGCCGTGATTGCCGCGGGCGCGAAGTCCCCGCGCTGGGCCCGGTTCCATGAAGCCTTTCGGCAGTCGATGGCAAAGACGATTTTGCAATACGGCAGCAACCTGGGCCCGCTGGCGCTGATTCTTATCGCCTTCGGCGTCGATCCCATGACAGGCAGGGCAGTAGCAAAATCATCCGGGCACGGTTTCGTAACCGGTTGGATGCTCGCCATCACAGGTGATATGTTCTACTTCACCATGCTGATGGTTTCGACCATCTGGCTGAACAACGCCCTGGGCGACGGCTTCTGGACCACTCTGGTAATGACCTTACTAATGTTCGTGGTTCCCGGCCTCCTGCGACAAGCGCGACAAGCGTGGCGGTTTAGAAGGAATAAATCACAATCCCGCCGTTCATGAATTCTCCCATCCAGCGCAATTGTGCTACGATCAGAAGCCATGAGAATCGCGTCTCGAAAGATGAAGATAGGTTTTGTGCTTGCTTCGACGTTGCTGATGTCACCCTTGCCCGTCTTCGGGCAGAGCACGCCTGCGGCGGCGGATTCCGCAGTGGGAACCGTGAGCGCGATTTTCGGTGAAGGCGACCTGAAAGTCGAAGCCACCATTGGTACGAAGTCGCAGCCAAAAGTAAGATACATACGCAAGGGCGCTTACGTATTCGAACGCGACGCGATCGAGACGGGCCCGGAACAGACTGCCAAGATTCTCCTTCAAGATGACAGCGAGATTGTCCTGGCGCCCTTGACTCGATGCCTGGTCGAAACTTTTGTCAAAAGAAAAGGGCAGGGCCGCGGTTTCGAGTTCAGTGCGGCCTTGAACTTGATGTATGGGACGGTGCGGGCCCTGGTACGCCACGTCTACTCGGAAAACGAAGCCTTTGCCGTGAAGACGAGCAACGCGACCATGGGCGTGCGAGGAACGCACTTCGTTGTAACATTTACGGCCGGCAGCCTGACCACGGAATTGCACGTCTTGAAAGGCGCGGTGGCCATTGGTCCAGCTGCGATTGGCGCAGGCATCGTCTCAAACCCGGCGGCAACCACCGTTCGAGCGGGCATGAGAACTTCGGTTTCGGGCGCTGGGGGGCCAGCCACAAAGCCCGCGGCTTTCAACGGACAGAGTTTTCGCCAGCAGCTCAAGGCCTTGTCTCCTCATTTCGAGCGCGCTGTCGGCGACGACGCCACCGGTGCAAGTCAGTCCACCGGAGCGCCCAAATCTTTTTCTGACGCACTCAAGGCCAAGCACGCGGGCGATCGTGACAGACCGGGCACCGATGCAGGAGGAAGCGGGTCGACAGGCAGAAATCTTCGAGGAAATGGAACGGGCTCCGGCTCATCTTCGGGAATTGGCGGACTCAATGGCGGAAGCGCGAGTGGAGCGGGCTCGGGCGTATCGCAGTCCACTGTGCCAGGCGGAATGATGCCGCCACCGCCGGGCGGGTCATTGCCAGCACCACCGGGTGGGTCATTGCCACCGCCGCCGGGCGGGTCATTGCCACCGCCGCCGGGCGGGTCATTGCCACCACCACCGGGTGGGTCATTGCCGCCGCCGCCGGGCGGATCGCTGCCGCCCCCACCGCGCCATTGAATTATTGGCGCGCCCCGAGTTTAAGCCGGGCGTTTTTCCTTCTCGGCTTCCTGAGAAAGCCAGAGCTCGACCACTCGAAAAAGCTCGGCTGGTTTCACGGGCTTTGAGACGTAGTCGTTCATTCCGGTTTGCTGGAATTTTTCCCGGTATCTATTGCGCGTGGAGGATTTCATCGCACGCCGCAGGAAGCTTTGGCGTCGGTGGTGTGGTGACGGACTCGTATCCTGCCTCTTTGG
>JACQAW010000484.1 GCA_016194725.1 Deltaproteobacteria bacterium | reverse complement strand
CTGGGCCCCAATGCAAATTACGCGCGGGCGCCGTTCGTGTTTCCACCGGGCGGGTGCATGCAACGAATCAAGATGGACGACATTTCGGCTTCCGTTCCGCCTAAACGGTTCGCACACGGCCAGGTTTTCGATTCCGACGACAGGGTCATGTTCGTATTCGGCGGCTGCAACGGGCCTCAGGCGATTCGTGGCAACAACAGCACGAACGCCGGCGACCCCATCTTCGCGTGCCCGGCCCAGTCGCTCCTCAATGACATCTGGGTCTATGTTCCGCCCTCGACGACGGAGCTGGTGTCGCAAACCTTCACCACCACGAACCCGGGGCCTTACAACGCCCTGACGCTTCTGGGAAACATCTTCGGCACCGACTTCTGGCTGGACCACCTGCCGCTCTTCACCGGCACGAATGATCCGACGAACGCCGTGCTCAGAACGCCGGAACGCTTTCGGGTGCTGGGCAACTGGATCAAACTTACGCCACCGACCTCTTCCATTCCGTCGCCGCGCGCCGGAGCCGCGATCAGCTACGACCGCGCCCACCATAAAATTTACGTGCAGGGCGGTTTCGGCTGCCCCGACGCCAACTGTGTCGGGGCCCCACGTACCCTCAATGACCTTTGGGAATATACGCCGCCGAACTTCGACACCACCTGCCCTAACTTTCGCAGCGATGGGTTCTGCGGCAGCAACGGTTTCGGACAAGGCTCGTGGTATCAGATCAATATTGATAACGCGGCCTCTAACACCACCCAGCCCACGGAGCGTTACGGCGGCATCATGTCGTTCGCGAATCAGCAAATCTCGCACGGTGACGAGTTCTATACGATTACCGATACGTCGTGCCAATTTCAAGGCCCCATTGCCTCCCCTGATGCCAACGTGAACAAGCAGCTCGTGGGCGCCATCTACGTCGACATCGACCGCAACCAGATGGCCGCGACCGATAATTTATTGATTAACCTTCGATTCCTGCCTTTCGACAAAAAGACCCGGCTGCCGGGCTGGTCCGACAACGGCACGCAGTTCACGACCATCGATGACACCGATGCCTATTCCACCCAGGATACGGCCTTGATTCGCGTGCAGCTGCTCAACGACCAGCTCAAGGTTGCCGAGCAGATTCAGTCCACGGTGCAGCCACGCTTTCACGAGTTCATCTCGGGCACACCCACCATCGCGAGCGAGTTCATGTTTATCGCGGGGGCGACGGGCCAGGTTACCGAGAAACAGATTCACGTGCCGCTGACACTCGACCCGACTCTTAATCTCATAAAAATCGAGCGGCTTTCGGGGTCCATCAAATTCTTCGAGATGACCATCAGCAAATTTTAGGAGCACGAGTGGGAGCGCCGGCGCAGGAAACGTATTCAGCAGAGCAGCACCAGCCCGCCGCCACGGAGGTCGCGATTCGCGCGCAAAATCTGGCGCGCGAGCTGGCCGGAGTGCAGGCCGTGAAGAATATCACGTTCGAGGCGCGGTTCGGCAGCATCGTCGGCTTGTTGGGGCCCAACGGCGCCGGAAAAACCACCACCCTGCGCATTCTTGCGGGTTTGCTTGCGCCAAGCCAGGGCACTGTGGAAATCTGCGGCCTGCGGCTGCCCGAAAATCAAAGCGCGATCAAACGGCAGGTCGGGTTTCTGACCAGTGGAATGCGGCTCTACGACGCCTTTTCGCCCATCGAAAGCATGGCCTACTTCGGCTCTTTACACGAGCTGGAACGGTCGGCGCTCAAGCACCGGATCGCGCAGTTGGTACAGGACTTCGGGATGCAGGCGTTTGCCCGCAAGCCATTCGGGAAACTTTCGGCCGGCGAAAAGCAACGCGCGACTATCGCCAATACGCTGGTGCACGACCCAAGAATCCTGATTCTCGATGAGATTACGCTGTCGCTTGACGTGCACAGCAGCGCTTTTATCCTGGACTTCGTGCGCCGCGAGCGCGCGCTGGGCAAATGCGTGATCTTTTCGACCCATATCATGAGCGAGGCGGAATATCTTTGTGATGAGATCGCCTTGATTCACGGGGGGCAAATCATTGACCGCGGCAGCCCACCGGAGCTGATAGCACGCTACCGCGGCGCGAACCTGACCGCCGCCTTTCTTTCGGCCGTCGAGCAGTCCGGAAAGGCGGGGCTCGCAGCATGCTCAAGTGGCGACTGATCGCCCACATCTTCCATAAAGAGGTCGTCGAGGGCCTGCGCGGCCAGGTTCTGAAGCTTGCCGGCCAGAAAAACGCGCGCAACGAGGTATTGCGTCTGCTGAAGCAAACCGGCCTGCACGGAATGGTGGTGAGCCGTCACAGTGGCGCGGGCTACAATGTCGGCTACTATTACGACGACTCCGACCTTGCCTCGCTTGCCGCCAGGCGGTCCAGTTGGGCGTTGCTCGAAAAAGTACAGCAGTCGGCGCGCGACGCCAGGCTCGAGAAATACGGGGTTTCGCTGGAGGACCTCTATCCGGTACAGCTGCATTCGACCAGCGTTACCGACGCCCAGGCCTTTGCCACCAAACACACCGGCTCGGTGCTTTCGTACCTCATGCTCGTGTTTCTGTGCATGCTGGCCTACTACCCGGCGCTCAACGCCACGGTTGGCGAGCGCGAGCGCGGCACGCTGGCCACTCTAATGACCACGCCGGCCCGCGCGCGCGAGCTGGTGCTGGGCAAGTACTTCGGCGTGGTTTTCTTTTGCGCGGCGGGAATAATGATGTACGCGCTCGAGCCCGCGCTGTCTGCGCTGTGGTTCGCGCCCAAGTTTGCTCTTCGCCCACTGCCCAATTCGTGGTGGCAGCTGGTGCTGCCCGTTAGCGCCACTATTGCCCTGGTGGCCGCCCTTACCATATGCGTCGGCCTGATCGCACGGCGGGTTACCGAGGGGCAGGCCTTTCTTTCGCTAACGATGATGTTTCTGCTTTTTCCCACGGTTGCCGCCGGGCTTTCAGATGCCCAGCTCACCAACACGTCGGCGCTCATTCCTTTTTTCAATACTTCGCTGGTCATGAAATACTTCATGCAAAACTCGCTGCCCCAGGCTCCCTTGCTGATCACCGCAGCGGTGAATTTCCTGCTGTCATTGGGAATGGTGACGTTCGCGGTAAATTCGCTCGAGGGCGAATACCTGGCGCAACCCGGCGTTTCCGACGTCCTGTCGCTCGATCGCAGGATTTTGCGCCGATCGAACCCGGCCCTGGGCCTGATTTTATTTTTATTCGTCATTGGCGCCAGCTTTTACCTGAACATGATCTTGCGCGAGCAAAGCATCTTCCTGCTTATCGCGCTCACGCACGTGGGAGTGATGTTCGTGCTGCCCTGGCTGGCGTATCGTTACTTCAACTTGAAATGGGCCGATGCCATTCCGCATGCGAAAGCTCCAGCCTCGGTCTATGCGGGGGCCCTGCTTGCGGCACTGGCCATGGCCGTGCTGATGATCGCGCTCTTGCCCCAATCTCCGCTGAGCAAGGAAATGGCCGAAGAGCTGGCCAGGCGATTCGAAGGTCTTGGGCAAAGCGCGACGGGCATGCTGCTCATGCTGTTGGTACTGGCGATCTTGCCGGGAATATTCGAGGAGCTCGCCTTTCGCGGCTATTTGTTCACGAGCCTGGCGCGGGGCTTTTCGGGAGTGTGGACCGTGGTTTTGACGTCGCTGATGTTTGGCGCCAATCATTTTTCATTGATTCGCATGCTGCCCACGACTTTAATAGGCCTGGTGCTGGGCACGGTGGCGTGGCGCACGCGATCGATATTTCCGACGATCCTGTTTCACGTGGTCTACAACAGCGCCGTGATTCTGGTGGCGGGCCCCATCGATGGCGCGGATGGGCTGCCCCGTTACGCCGTCTGGGCAGCCGCGGTGGTATTCGCGCTGGGCTTCGCGCTGCTGACGCAGCCCTGGAAACGCAAAACGCCGGAGTCTCGCTTGGAAACTCCGGCGCCGCTTAGAATCGCTGAATAACCTGTCAGGCCGCTGCCGCTTCGTCGAAGTCGGCCTGCCAGAGCTCATAAAGTGTCTTGTTGCTCTTGGTGCGCAGCCATTTGCTGGCGTGGTCGGGTGGATCCTGCCCCAGGAACCGCTGAGCCGCGGCATGCACGGTAATCGTTTCGGTGCCTACCTTGAGCTTGTAATCGCCGTTGGGCTGCTTGGTCACCACTCCCGTCTTGCTGGCGTCGCTGACGAAGAATACGCTTTCTCCGTCCTTCACATAACCGGCGTGCACCAGCTGGGTGAGGTCAAATTTGTTCTTTCGAGACATGCGAGGGCCTCCTTGTTAACTTATGTATCGGTTTTTCGGGCTTTGGGAATTATGCGGAATCAATTGCCGACGAGTATGCCAACGCCAGCATGCCGCTGCGCGCTTCCGAAGTACTCGTTCACGGAACTGGATCCCTCGGTTTTGGCGTCCAGGCAGTCGCCATAACCTTTTTCGGTTGAGTTGTAGGTCATGCCGGTCACCTCGCGGCACACGCCGGCGATGCGGACCTTGCTGTCGCTCTTGGCGGTCTTTAAAAAACGTGGCGACGTCGTCTTGAGGCTGTAGAGCATCTGCTCGCCTTGCCCCATCTGCGCCGTTGATTTGGCTGAAAGACTGGCCAGGCCACGGCTGGCGGCTTTGAGTTTAACCGCCTTTTTAGCCGTATGTTTTGCCTGTGGCGCATCGGCGTCTCCGGTGACGTCGTTACCATGGGCTTGCGCACCCAGGAGACCGAAAAAACCCAGAGCCATTGCCAAAGCCAGAATGCTTTTTGGATTGGACATCGAAAAAAACCTCCCGCACGTACTGCCTGCTATCTTGCCCTCTATTGTAGGACTTTCTATCGCAGTGCGGCAGTGTGTCTTTGTGACACACCCCCCGCGGCAAGGATCGCCGTTTTGGCACGCAGGATAGGGCTTCCGGGCCGGGTTCAGGTAAAGGGCCAGGGACCGGCTCAGTTACCGATAACCGGTCACGGGTCACAGGGTATACTCATCAGAACCAACGAAAATCAATCTGAGTTTATGGATTCTATTTCTTGCCGCCAATGCCGTATTGCTGTGGCGGCTGTTTCGCAATCGCGTGGCACTTCACAAAATTGCCCTCGGGCAGGTTGGCGAATTCGGCGCTGATAGCCGACGAACCGTTGACTGCGGTGAAATCCGCGGAGAAGTCAGGCTCAGCCTCCAAGCGCAGCATAGAAGTGAATCATGCTCTTGATCGCCTTGTCGAAGTCAGCCAGATGCATGCTCTCGTTTTCCGAATGGGCGTTGGTGAACGGGTCTTCGACTCCGATCAAAATAGCGGGCACTCCGCCCAGCGCGTTCGACAGCGGCTCGACAAAGGGAATCGTTCCCCCGCAGCCCATGAGCACCGGCTTGCGTCCGTAACCTTTTTCCAGCGCAGTCATGGCCAGCTCGAAGGTCTTGCCCGAAGCTATCGTGCCCCAGGCCCGGGTGCCAGCGTCGGCTTCGATCGTGACTTCCACCCCCCAGGGCGCGATGCGACCCAGATGCTCGGTCACCAGCCGCAACGTGCGCGCGGGATCCATGTCAGGCACGATGCGAATTCCCACCTTGGCCCAGGCGGAGTCGCAGATGATGTTGGCCGCGCCCTTGCGGCTACTTGCCTGAATGGCATTGATGGCGACACTGGGCTCGCGCCACATCTGGGCCAGCGGACTCACGACGCCGTCGCGCCCCGGATTCAAATGCGTGTGCGGCAGCAGGGCCGCCTGTCGGCGAAACTCCATGAGATCGAACGGCAGCTCGCCCATCGCAGCTTGTTCTTTGGCGGTTACCGGGCGCACTTCGTCCCAGATGCCCGGAACGGCAAGTCGCCCTTGAGTGTCGGCGAGAGTCGAAAGCATTTTTGCCAGCGCCATGACCGGATCGGGGACGGGACCGCCCCACATTCCCGAATGCATGGAATGCTGATGCGCGCGCACCGTGATTTCGAAGGCCACCAGCCCGCGCAGCGATACGGTCAGGGCCGGCAGGCCTTCGTCGTAGTTCTGCGTGTCGGTCAGCACCATGGCATCGGCCATGAGCTTGCTCTTATACTTTTCCAAAAACTGCGGCAGGTGCGAGGAACCGCATTCCTCTTCACCTTCGATGATGAGCTTTACGTTCACGGGAAGCTTGCCCACCGATTCCAGGTAACTCGCGATGGCCGCGGTGTGCACGATCACTCCGGCTTTGTCGTCGGCCGTGCCGCGTCCTTAGAGCCGCCCGTTTTTTTCGGTCGGCTCAAATGGCGACGTCTTCCACAACTCGATATTCCCCGGTGGCTGAACGTCATGATGGGCGTACAGAAGCAGGGTTGGCTTGCCCGGAGCGTGCAGCCAGTCGGCATAGACATAGGGGTGCGCACCGGCAAGCTCGAGAATTTCGACATTCTCGAGTCCGCGTTCCCGCATCAGCTGCGCTACTGCTTCGGCGGACTGGCGCACGGTCTCGGCTGGAAAGCCCTCAAAGCTCACGCTGGGAATGCGCACGAGGTTTTTGAGATCGTCGAGATGAACGTCTTTGCGTTCCTGAAAACGACCCAGAGCTTTTTGAACAGCCATGACGTGCCCCTTTTGGAGGTGAAAGGCCACTCATACCGAATCAGCTCGCCCTTGCAAAGGGTTCACTGCGTGATATCGGAACTTGCAGCGACTCCGGCCGTTTTGCCCTGCGCGACAACCACCTGATTTTTTCCAGCGCGCTTGGCACGGTACATGGCCGCGTCAGCCGCCTTGATGAGCAAGGACACCGCCCGCGACGCCCTCACCCGCCCATTTGCGCCCCGAATAGCCGAGCCCACGTTTTCTTTAAGACACGCCACGCCAATACTGGTCGTGATCTGGTCGGAGATCTGAAGCGCTGCCACGTCGTCAGTGGCCTGGGAAAGAAAAATGGTGCGTTCCACCGCGCGTCGAATGCGATCGGCGACCTCGACGGATTCGGCAAGGCCTGCACCAGGCAGCACCACGACATACTCATCGCCGCCGTAGCGCGCCAGCTCGGCGCGGAGCTGCCGCACGGTCTGGCGAAGCACCTCGGCCACCTCCATCAAGACGCGGCTGCCGGCCAGGTGCCCGTGCTCGTCGTTGACCTCTTTGAAGCCATCAAGATCAAGAAAAAGAAGTCCGAGATTCAACCCCCGGCGCCAGGCCCGCAGAACCTCGTAATTCATGACGTCGAAAAGCTGGCGATCGTTGAACAGGCCCGTCAGATTGTCGCGCTTGGCGCGTTCAGCGTTGCGCTTGGCATCCAGGAAATTCTGAATCGAAGCCGAAATATAGTCAGCGAAAATTTTCAGCAGATCAAAGTCGGCGGGGGTGTACGGTTTGCGCCCCTTCTTGTTGATCAGCTCGAGCACGCCAATGGTGCTTTCGCGAATTTGAATGGGCACGCAAAGCACCGAGCGCGTCTGGTTGCCCGTCATCTTGTCGAATTCGGCGGCGAAATGCGGGTCTTTTCGCACATCGCGGCTGTAGCAGGCCTGACCGCTGGTGTAAACGCGGCCTACGATTCCCCGACCCACCGAAATTCTTTTGCCCAGAAGATTTCCCGACTTGGACCCAAAGGCCGCTACCGCCGCAAGCTGCATGGGCTCGAGCGTCGAGCCTTGAAGCATCTTGATCGCGGGGTCATCGAGAAATATCGACCCCGACTCGGACGGCACGAACTCGTCAGCCTTGGCCAGGGCCAGCCGTAAAAAAGTGTCGAGCCTGAGCTCGGGTTCCTGGGGAACCATTTGCATGTGGCGCGCCAGAAACGGCAGCAGGCGTTTGTTATTGAGTACCCGAATCACGGCGTGGCTCCTCCCACCGCGATTTTATGCCCTGGAGCTCACCCCGGCAAGCAAATCGGTGGCCCAGTGAAAAGCATTGTGGCCCTGCACCTGCTCTTTCATCCTGCGCATGCGGTCGCGGCGCTCGTCGGGGCTCTGATTCAAGGCCTCGAACAGCGCGTCGGCAATTTCCTCGCTCGAATACGGATTCACGATCAACGCCTCGGCCAGCTCGCGCGCGGCGCCCGTGAATCTACTCAAGATCAGCGCGCCTTGCTCGGAGTCCTGCGACCAGACGTACTCCTTGGCCACCAGGTTCATGCCGTCATGCAACGAGGTTACCAGGCACACCAGCCCCAGCTGGTAAAAATCAGCCACCTCGTTCCAGTCGAAATGCCCTTTGAGCAGCACGATGGGCCGATAGCCTTCAAAGCCAAAACGGTTATTCACTCGCTCGATGGCCTGTTCGACTTCGGTAATCAAGGCGCGGTAACTTGGGATGTTCGTGCGGCTGGGCGTTCCCATTTCGACAAAAGAAAACTTTCCGATGTACTGAGGATACTTTTCCAGGAACCGCTCGATGCCCGCCATGCGCTCGACCAGTCCCTTGGTATAATCCAGGCGGTCCACGCCCAGAGCGACGAACTCGGTGGTGATGCCATAGCGGCTCTTCAGCTCGGCGCGCCGCAAAGGGGTCAGGCGCCGCACCGGCTCGGTGGCGATGCTGATCGGATACGAACGCACCAGAGTCTCGCGGTTGCCCACGGTTACCGAAAACCGCTCCCAGTCCACCCGGCATTCCAGATAACGGTCGCAGGTCTCGAGAAAGTTATTGCAGTGAAACTGGGTGTGGAACCCCACCACATCCGCGCCCAGCATGCCCTCGAGCAGCTCCTTGTACTGCGGACAGATTCCAAAAGCCTCGGGATTGGGCCAGGGGATGTGCCAGAACAGCTCGATCGAAGCCAGAGGGGCGCTTTCGCGCAAAAGCCGGGGCAACAGCGCATAATGGTAGTCCTGCACCAGTATGACCGCGTTGGCCGCATCCAGGCGGCGCAAGGTGGTTTCGGAAAACTTCTGATTCACGCTCTTGTACATCTCCCAGTCCGAAAGTCGAAACGTGGGGCGCGTGTAGGCCAGGTGACAGAGCGGCCAGAGCCCCTCGTTGGCGAAGCCATAATAGTAGCCGTCCTCTTCTTCGCGGGTGAGCCAAACGCGGCGAATGGTATACGTGGGATTTTCGGGTGGCACTCGCACTTCGTCGTTGGCGTCGACCACGTCATGATCGGCGCTGCCGCTGCCGTGCGCCACCCAGATTCCACCTCCGCACATTCGCATGATGGGCTCGAGCGCGCTGACCACGCCGCTGGCCGGCCGAACCACGCGGATGTGGCCGTCTTTTCGCTCATGGACGTATGGCTCCCGGTTGGCCACGACGACCAGGCGCCTGTTCTTAAGCACGTTTTGAACCGTGTCGCCCGCGTTAATGCCGGCACCCGCCGCCTTCTCAAAGCCGGCAACCTGCTCAGGGTCGTTGCCATGGACACGATCGGTGCCTAATAGCGCCTGCCGCTCGTCGGTGCCCCAGGCCAGGCGCAGCCGCTCGTGCCGCATGCGCAAGGCCACGCTGCCAAGCTCGCGGGTGAGCTCGCGAAATTCAGGCGGCAAGCGATGGTCGGGGCTGCGCATGATCGTGCCCAATGGCCCGAGCCCCTGGCCGTGGAAGATATTGCGCGTCCAATTTACCAGATAGCGCAGAGACCTGCGCAGCAGCCAACGGCTGAACAGCTGTATCAGAACAATGGCCACGAGCGCGCCGCCCAGCGCGGTCAGCATGGCCCGAAAAAAAGCCGCGCGCGCGCTGTCGTCCACTTCGGCCATCGAGCGCACGAGTAAAAGCGAAAACGGCTTGCCCAGCACGCCATCAGCCTCGATACGCTGAACCAACATGAGATAGTCCGCGCCGTTCAGCTGCCGGTCGCTGGACTGGCTGATACCCGTGGCCTCGGCCGTCAAGACCGTCCCATCGTTGCACATGGCAAACCAGGGGCGCGCCCGGGAATCAATGGCGATCGTGTGCCCTTCGGAACACACCACGGCTCCTGCCGCGGGCTCGTGCTCGCCGAACTCGCGCAAGGTGCGCGCCAGCTTGTCAGTGCGCCCCGTAATCAGATTCACCGCCACGGCTTCGCGCAGCCCCAGCCCCACTGACAGCAGCCGCTGGCGCAGCTCAGCCATGGCCCGGTTGCGCTCAAGATGAGATTGAATGGCTCCGGCCGCGGCCGCGACCAGCAGTACAAGGACAAATATAAGCCGGTACGACTTTCTCATGTTCCGGAATATGTCAGCGTATCCAATTAAAACAATTGAAGAACGAGCGAAGGAATTGTTGTAACCCCCATTTACCCACCCGTCCTTGTTTGTTTTGATTTGGGAATTAAACTGCCGATTAACATGACGCAACTCGATTTCGCGCTCGTCGGCAACTGTCAGATCTCGGCTCTCCTGGACAAGTCAGCCAACTATGTCTGGTGCTGCATGCCCCGCCTGGACTCGCCCGCGATCTTCGCGCGCTTGTTGGGCGACGAAAACTCCGGCTACTGGGGCTGTCAGCCCGAAGAGGAGTTCACGACCACGCAACGGTACCTCGACAACACCAACGTCGTGCGCACCCGGTTCGAGCTGCGCAACGGCGACAAGTTCGAAATCATCGATTTTGCGCCACGTTTTTTTTTCAAGGATTACTTCTTTCGCCCCCCGCAGCTGGTGCGAATCATAAGACCCCTGGCGGGCAGCCCACGGCTCATCATGCGCGCGCGGCCCGTCTTCAATTTCGGCAACCAGAAGCCTAGGCTCGTGCCCACGGGGGCCGGCCTGATGTTCGAAGGCGACAACCAGTCGCTGTTCCTGACCACCGACATTCCCGAAAACTACATCACCGGCGAGGTACCCTTCGAGCTGAATGCGACGCGCTACTCGGTGCTGAGCTATGGGCGCAGCTTCGAACTGCCGCTCAAATTTGGCTGCGAGGAATACCTTGAACGCACGACCAACTACTGGAAGCTCTGGGCCAAGCACTGCTCGATTCCCTTCGAATTCCAGAACGAGGTGATTCGTTCGGCTTTGGCTTTAAAACTTCACATCTTCGAAGACACCGGCGCCATCATTGCGGCCACGACCACCTCGATTCCCGAAAGCCCTACGGGCGGCCGCTGCTGGGATTACCGCT
>JACQAW010000023.1 GCA_016194725.1 Deltaproteobacteria bacterium | reverse complement strand
ATCAACCCCGAAGCCTGGATGTGGTATCAGCGCGTGATCGGTCACGAGCGTTGCCCGATCGTGGATACGTGGTGGCAGACCGAAACGGGTGGCATCATGGTCAGTCCTTTGCCTGGCGTCACGGCAACCAAACCGGGTTCGGCAACACAGCCGCTGCCCGGTATTTACGTCGATGTCGTCGACGACAAGGGCCATTCGGTGGCTCCTGGCAGCGGCGGCAAGCTCGTGATCACGAAGCCGTGGCCTTCGCAGCTGCGCACGATCTGGGGCGACCCCGAGCGGTACCGGAAAACTTATTTCTCTGAGATCGCCGGGCCGGGCGGTTTCGAGCGCGAGCCTTATTATTTTACCGGCGATGGCGCGCACAAGGACAAAGACGGTTACTTCTGGATCATGGGGCGCATTGACGACGTGATCAACGTTGCGGGTCACCGGCTGGGCACGATGGAAATCGAAAGCGCGCTGGTCAGTAACCCCAAGGTGGCGGAGGCCGCCGTGGTGGGTCGTCCCGACGACCTCAAGGGCACTGGAATCTGCGCGTTCGTCACGCCCAAGAAGGAATTCAAAGGCAAGCTGACCACCGATGAGCTGAAAGCTCACGTGGTGAAAGAAATCGGCGCGCTGGCGCGGCCCGACGAAATTCGTTTCACCGATGCTTTGCCAAAAACCCGCAGCGGAAAGATCATGCGTCGTCTGCTGCGTGACATCGCGGCTGGTAACAAGACGATGGGCGACACGACGACGCTCGAAGACCTTTCGGTGCTTTCCTCGCTGCGCGACTACCAGGACGAAGGCTGAAATTGAGGCACGATAGTGTCAGTCGCCGCGGCGGCCAGCTGCCAGCGCCGGCAGGGCGCCCAGCGAGTCCCGCGATCTGAGAAACGGGCTGCTTCGCGCAAGCTCGCACTGCTCGCCGGTCAGGTAGTAGGAAAGCTTTTCGGCGCTGTCGGCCATGAGATTATAGGTCGACACGTGGCCGGTGTTCAGCACCAGGTGTCCCACTTCGTGGGGCACGACATAGGGGTGCGCCTTGCTGAAGCTGGAGCGGTCAAAGGTGGTGACCACCGCCGCGCCGATAAAGCGGGAGTCGCCGTTTTTTTCCGGATTCATATAGGCCTGAAGCCACGCATGGCTGCGGCCCACTGAAAGCTTTGAGCCCACGCCTTCGACGAAGTAAACGTTCACCTCGCCATCGACGTGCAGGGGCGTGAACAGGCAACGCTCTTTGTCGCTCAGGTGCGTGAGCTCTTCGGAGTTCAGGTCGAGGCTGTTGAGAAACGTGGGCCCCGCGACGAACTTGAGACTGTGCAGCTCGACGTCGATTCCGCAGCCGCGATAGGTATCGCGCAGCTGTTCGAGATACATTTGCGCCGAGCCCTCGTCGAGCTCGCCGCTCAGCCAGCCCTTTTCGTTATAGGCCACGAAGTTGACGGGCAGGACCAGATTGTGGTCGGGCAGGCTGCGCGAGATTTTATGCCAGTTCGGTTGTTTCCACTGCGTGAACCCCTCGGTCGCCGCCTGGGTGCAGGCTGCGTTCATTTCGGCCTGCGTGATTCGCTTTCCGGCCATGGCGTGAGCCGGGTTTTCGGCGAGATTCAGAGCCAAACCTGCGACGACTGCGAGGGCGACGGAATACTTCTTCATGGCAGCGGACCCTATTATTTTTGATCTAATTAGTCAACTAATGATTACCACTGGCTTTTGGTTGGAAGCAGCAGATTTTCAAGGAATTTCAGCCCGCATTTGGTGAGCAGTCCGGGCTGGGCCAGGCGCTTGAAGCGGTTCACCTGAAGATCGCTTTCGGTGGCCGCGGTGGCCTTCTTGCTACGCATGTAGACACCGCTTTCGGAGTCATGCTCAGCCGAGCGCAGGTTGAAATTATACGAGCTGATGAGCACCTGGTCGAGGTCGACGATGACGGTTTTTCCGTGCAGGGTTTCGGTGCCCGACCATTCCTTGACGGTGATTCCCGGTGTTCGGGCGATGTCGTGGGCCGCGGCCTGGTAGAGCGGGTTGCCCGTGGGATGGTTATTGGAGTCGCGCGAGTTGGTGTAGATCGTGATTTCGATATGATCACCCGCCTTGGCAATGAGCAGCTTGGTGAATTCCGGGGTCAGTAGCAGATAGGGAGTCTCGATGATGATTCTGGTCCTGGCGCTCTTGATCATCTCGACGATCGTGCGCTCAAGGCCAGTGCCATCGTTATTGAGATCGCCCAGCTTGGACACGAAGCGGACCGAGTTGGCGTCGATATCGAACTCAAGGGCGGGGTCGGGCACGAGCTCGTCGTCGGCCGGCAGTGGAAAGTTCACGATCTTCGACTGGGCTACAGCGAGCAGCTGCTCCTGCTTCTGCCACTTTTCGGGGGTGAGCTTGAGTGAGTAGGGGGGCTCGGTGACGTCGGCGCTGTTCCATACCGCATCGTAGTAATCTTTGGAAAAGCTCGCCGATGTGCCTTCGATAAGCAGGTTGCGGCCCCGAAAGCCACGACATGTTCTCGGTGCCCGCGATCAGACGCCAGCCATCGGCCACGACCTGCTTGTCGTGCATGCGCTTCCAGAGCCAGGATACTTTGGCGCTCCACGTTCGGGGATGGAGCGAGAGGTAGTGATAGAGTTTGACCTGAACTCCGTTGTGAATCAGGTAGGCCACCATGTCGCGCGGAAGATCGTTGTTGAGGCCATCGAGAAGCAGGCGAACTTTCACCTTTCGGTTAGCGGCCTCGACCAGCTTGTTTAGAAAGGCCCGGCTGACGTAATCGTCGTGAAAGAAGGCAAACGAGACATCGAGAGTCTCAACGGCGTTGTCGACCACGTCAAAATGGGCCTCGAGCCGCGTTTGGTCGGTGACCAGCAGGCGGACTTTGTCGGCGTGGGCAGGAATTGCCAGCAGACCCAGCAGCGTCGCGCAAACGCCGAGACTCGCTAGGAAATTGGAAACCGCGAACGATCGTGAGAGCGGCGTCATCGGCCGCGAAAGATTAGGCATACCCTATTAAGGGTTATCGTCATTAAATTCAAAGCCGGTGACCAGTGGCCTGTGACCGGTGACCCGTATACGGTAACTGTTGCCGGTACCTGAACCGGCTCCGGACCCCGACCCAGTTCCGGGCCGGGTACCGATACAGGTTATCCGGCTTTTCTTGGCAACAAACCAGCCACCCCGCCATTTGGAATAGAATTTGGAAATCACCAGAATTAAAAAGACGATGCCCCCTGTTAGGAGCCCTTCAACCCATCTGGCCGTGACACATCCGAGTAGTTACGAAGATCCGCTCTTCCTGGTCGGATTCAAGCCAGTCTAAACCAGATATCTCGTGGTGTGAGCAAGAGTTCGATTTGCATAGCTCATTAGTTCGGAATTTCAAAAAATGAGCCTCGTCCCTTTGGAGAGAAACGACGAAACTTATCTTGGCTTCAAGCTCATTTCCAGGAATCTCCGGACGACAAACCCATGGAACATTAAACCCGTACTGAAATTGATTCCTGTATAAATCGTACACGGGCCTACTCAGGCCCAAACATCCTCACGGCATATCCAATGCGAAGGAAGTTGGAAGCTTAAGCAGGAGTTTGCGAACATCACAAAAAGGCCCTTCGTAAGAGCAACCCAATAGCAATTCTACATCATCAATACAATGCCGGTGACTCGCGGTTCAACTTCGACTTCATAAAATACATTCGTCGGCTCATTTTGATCCATCCATCTCGAGAGCCGCCGAAGTCGACGAGGCGGCCGCCAGGTTTTCGATGTTCTTCGTAGGGCGTTGTTCGCTTATTATTGCAATATGTTGCATTAATGATAGTCTTGGTTTTACTGATTCGAGAGACTGACGCCGAGCGAAAGAGAGCCAAAATGAGTTTCATCTTAGCAAGTACACTGGTGCTTCTTATTGGAGCTGCGCTGTGTTTTGCTCTGCGCGGAAATCATACTCAAGCATGGGCGGCTATCGTCTCACAAGCGATTGCTTCGGTTTTGATCCTCGTTCCAACGCTGCCGGTCCTTTTTGGCGGGCCGGAGCTTAAAGGGGAGCTGTTTTGGACCTTTCCAGTCGATCGCATCGGCCTTCGAGTGGATGCGCTAGGCGCTTTCTTTCTCGCTTTTTCCCTCCCAATGACACTCCTTGGTACGATCTACGCTCTTGGATATCTAGCTCCTCTTTTTGGCAACAGGCGGCACGTCGGAGTTCATTTCGCGATCCTCAACATGGTATCGGTCTCCTATATCCTCGTTTATACAGTCGAGAATGCTCTGGTGTTTTTGCTCGGCTGGGAAGTAGCCGCTCTTTCAGCCTGGCTCGCGGTGATTCGCGATTATAAGAACCAGAAAATTCGTTTCGCCGGTTTCAACTATCTTGTCTCTACTCATTTAAGCCTGCTTTTTCTCATCGCGGGCTTCATGATCATGGGTAGCGCGACTGGGTCATTTGATTTTCAGGAATTCAGGCACTTTTTAGGCACGAACAGCTCTTTACGCAATGCTGCTTTTCTTTTGTTGCTCACCTCATTTGGCCTCAAATCAGCGTACTTTCCTTTTCACACGTGGTTGCCTCGGGCGCATTCGGCAGCGCCAGCGCACGTTTCGGCGCTGATGTCTGGAGTGATCCACAAGGCTGGCATTTTCGGTATTCTGAAATTTACTCTTCTCATGGGAACACCGGAAAGGTGGATGGGTTGGTGCATTCTCGGATTCTCAACTCTTTCGGCATTCATGGGGGTTCTCTATACGGCGACGCAGCGAGATCTCAAGAGACTGCTGGGTTATTCGTCGACCGAAAACGTGGGAATCGCGGGTATCGGGATCGGTGTGGGCTATCTCGGATTGTATTGGCACAAGCCCGTGCTCGTAGCCCTTGGTTTCTCGGGAGCGCTTCTTCATGTGGTCAATCACGCGCTTTTCAAGTGCCTGCTCTTTTATGCCGCTGGTGCGGTTTATCGAATGACTCACACGATTGATCTCGAAAAACTCGGAGGACTCATCAAGAAAATGCCGCAGACGAGTTTCTTTTTCTTGATCGGGGCACTGGCGATCTCGGCGCTCCCGCCCTTTAACGGTTTTGTGAGCGAGTTTCTCATCTATAACGGGCTTTTCAGTTCCGAGATCCCAGATTCATCATCGCGTGCAATATTGGTCGCCGAAGCCGCTGCCTTAGCCATCATCGGCGCGATCTCGGCTCTTTCGATGACGCGTGCTTTTGGCGTGACTTTTTTGGGAAGTCCGAGGGATTCCTCGATTGAATGCCATGAAGAAGCCCCTCGTTCCATGCGTTTTAGCATGGCGCTTCATACGATGGGTTTGATTATCATGGGGCTCATCCCGATTTCTGGAGTCCGATGGGTAACGGAACCTACTCGCTTGTTCTTCCAGGCAGGAGCTGGGAGCGTTGAGATGGAACCCGCGCTGCGCCACCTTGAAGAAGTCATGCTTCCGATCCTTCGCATGGGTGGCATATTTGTGGTAGTTCTGATTTGCGTATTCGCATTACGGCGGATTCTTCTCCCGAAAAGTGACCGAAGACATGTCACGTGGGCTTGTGGTTATACATCTCCCAACTCTCGAATGCAGTACACGGGGTCGTCATTTTCCGCTCAGTTTTTGTCGTTGACGCTGGATGAGTCACCTCAGAGAGGAGCCACGCTATGTGTTCGGCGCGGGTCTCTTGTTTCTGATGCTTATCGGACTCCTGGCGGCAGGGCGATGAGCGCGCAAACAATTACCACCATGCACTTTGTTTTTCATCTGCTTGTTCTTCTCATTGCGCCCATTTTTGTTATCGGTTTAATCAATCGAACCAAAGCGATCTGGGCAGGGAGAAAAGGGCCGCAATTAAATCAATTCTTTTTCGATCTCAGACGCCTTTTGCGAAAGGCACCTGTTTACAGCGATGTGAGCTCGTGGATTTTTCAGATCGCACCTTGGGTGGTTCTAACCACGAGCTTTGTCGCGGCTCTTTTAAGCCCTATCATTCCTGGTTTTTCACCGATTGCATTCTCATGCGATTTTGTATATTTCGCGTATCTTTTGGGGCTGGGTCGCGCGTTTATGATTCTAGGAGCATTGGACACAGGCAGCTCTTTTGAGGGCATGGGCGCTAGCAGAGAAGCGGCATACTCTGCGTTGATCGAGCCCGCGCTGTTTTTTGCCATTGGAACTCTTGGAATCGCCACTGGTGTAAATTCGTTTCATGAACTCGTTCACTTCGTTCAAGCTGGCCAAATCAGCTGGCCCGTTCGATTTGGATTGTTTCT
>JACQAW010000022.1 GCA_016194725.1 Deltaproteobacteria bacterium | reverse complement strand
TGCCGCCGGGCACGGGCGATGTGCAGCTTTCGCTCACGCAGCTTGCGCCGGTCAGCGGCGCGGTGCTGGTCACCACTCCTCAGGAAGTGGCGATGCAGGACGTTCGTAAAGCCATTCTCATGTTTGAAAAAGTGGGCGTCCCGATTTTGGGCATCGTCGAAAACATGAGCTACTTTGTCTGCGACAGCTGCGACAAGAAGCACGATATTTTCGGTACGGGCGGCGGACAGATTCTTGCCGACAAATACCACACGCGACTGCTGGCCCAGCTGCCACTGGCCGCGGAAGTTCGCAAGGCCGGCGATACCGGAGCGCCAGTGAGCGTGAAAACGCCTGACGGCGTTCACGCCAAGGCATTCGCGGAACTGGCAAAAACCGTGGCGCAGGAAATTGCGAATGCGGCGATCTCGTCTGGAACAGAATCCGGAGCGCCTGTCGTTAACATCGGTAAGTTTTAAGACCGGTAACCTGAGTCCTTTTACTGTAGCGGGCCGGTGCCGGGACAGTTTCCGGTACTGGCTCAGTATACAGGTGCCGATCACTGTTCACGGGACCCAGGTCACCGGTTCATTTGCCCGCTTTGAGCTCGGGAGTCGATCCGTCATAAACGACCTTCCCGCCCGAAATGGTGAGATAGACCGGAATTTTCAGCACGTCCAAATCCTTGGCCTTGAACGGATCTTTGTCGAGCACGACGACATCGGCATACTTGCCCTCGCGCAGCGAACCTTTGACGTGGTCTTCGCGCGTGGCGTAGGCCGAACCCAAGGTATAGGCGTCAACGGCCTGGGACATCGTGAGTTTCTGCGCGGGCTGCAGCCCGGCCACCGGCCGGCCATTCAGGTTCTGGCGAAAAACCGCCGCAAAAAGCCCGACCATCGGATTTAGCGTCTCGACGGGCCAGTCGGTTCCAAAGGCGAGATGGGCATTGGATACAAGAAAGTTTTTCCAGGCAAAATCGTTTTTGATGCGCACGGGACCCAGGCGGGTCTCGTTGTAATTCTGTGACTCGTTGTCGTACACCATGTGGCTGGGCTGTACGCTGGCGACAATGTGAAAGTCGGCGAACTTCGTGTACACGAAAGGCGGGGCGACCTCGATGTGCTCGATGCGATTGCGCAGGCGCGAGTTGAACAGCTGCCGTTTCGCCGCGGTTATCGCGTTCACCGCCATCGTTACCGCACGGTCGCCAATGGCGTGCAGAGCAACGGGCAGGCCCAGGCGATTGGCATTCAGCACCAGCTCGTTCAGACGTTCCTGAGTGTACATGGGCTCGCCCTTGTTGGGCGGGTCATCCGAGTAGTTTTCGGTCAGCGCGGCCGTGCGCGAGCTGATGACGCCGTCCACGAAGCCCTTCACGGCTGAAAAGTTCACCCACTCTTCGGGCAGGTGCTTGTATTTTTCCTTGAGCGCCAGAAACTCCTGGGGCTTTTCGATGTTGCCCCACATGGCGTAGCGCAAATGCAGCTTGCGCTCGTTGTACATTTCCTCGATCACCTTGACTTCATCTTCGCCACGAATCGGTCCGCCCTGAATGCTCGTGACTCCAAATTTGCTGGCCATGTTCTGGGCGGCCACGAAGGCCTGGCGCAGCTCTTCGCTGCTGGGATTGTCCACCTTGTGCTCGGCTTCGAAGGCTGCTTCCTCAAAAAGAAGTCCGGTGGGCTCGCCCTTCTCGTTTTTTTGAATCTCGCCGTTCTTGGGACTGGCCGTGGAAGTCGAGATGCGCAGCAGCTCCAGGCCCTTCGAGTTCAGCAGCACCAGATGGTGGTCACTGTGCCACAGCATGACGGGCCGGTCGCTGACCACTGAATCCAGATCTTCTTTCGTGGGGTATTTCTTTACGGGAAACACCGTGTGGTCCCAGCCCTGGCCCAGAATCCAACGTTTGGCGGTGTTGGCGGCCGCAAACGACTTTACCTTTTCCTGTAGCTCGAAAATCGAGGGCACGCCGGTCAGGTCGATGCGGGTGAGGGCCAGCCCGCCGTTCATTAAATGAACGTGCGCGTCGTTAAAACCGGGCAAAACGACTCGACCTTTGAGGTCGATAACCTGGGTTCCAGGTCCCTTTTCTTTCTCAATGGCGCGGTCGGTTCCAATGGACAGAATATCGCTGCCGCGAATCGAGATGGCCTGCGACCATACCGGTCCAGGCGATTGCCCTTCGGTTGGACCAGCCAGGGGATCCGTATAGACTCTGCCGTTTTTTAAAATGAGGTCAGCCGTCGTAAGTGACGCCGGCGTTACGCTAAAGCCGGTTAAAGCAAGTAAACCGAAGGCCGTGGAAAATAGCTTAGCCGCCGTCTTTGCCGATGGCTTCAACCGGGCAGGCTTCCATTGCGGACTTGGATTGAGCTTCCTCTTGAGGGGTCGAGGGCTGTTTATAGACGAAAGAATAGCCATGGGCCTCATTACGGGTGAAGTTGTTCGGTGCCTCGGTACGGCATGCATCGCAGTCGATGCATTGGTCATCCACATAATACCCGCCGGGAACATTATCCGGCCACTTTTTTGCTTTATCAGCCATAGTCCGACTGTTTAGCTCAATGGGAATTTATTGACAACTTCTTTTGCAGCCTCGTGCGCAGCTCACTCAGCTTGCCTTGACGTTGCGCGAGCTCGGGAACCTGTTCGATCGCCTCCCAAACCGTGGTTGCCAGCTCTTCGCGCGATTGTGGCGCTATTTTGTCCAGCCCCAGTGGCTTAAGTTTGCGGCTCAGCACGGTTTTCAGCAATGGCCAGCCTTCCATTTCCTTTTTCCACAACGCGCTTTCGCTTTGAAAGCGGGTAACCGGCAGTGTACTGGCCGCTTTAAACAGAGCCAGCGACACCTCGGGCTTGTAAAGATAATCCAGAAACTCACGCGCCAGAGCGGCGCCGGGCCCCTTGCTCAGAACCACGAAGTCGCTGCCAAACCAGGCCAGGTCGCCGTCGGGCAGCGAGCTGCCGATTCGAAACGAGGCATTGCTTCGCAGAAACGGGGCCTGGTCCAGCGTTCCCAGCATGATCACGGCTCGCTGCTCCAGAAAAAGGCGCGTGGTTTCTTCGGACGACGGGTTTCCGGGCAGCCAGACGCCGGGCGCCTCCCACAGCTTGAGAACCCAATCTGACAGGCTTTCGGCGCTGATTTGCGGCGAAAGACCCAGAGCCGTCCAGCGTACGATCGCACCATCGCCGGTTTGCGGAATCGCGACGCCCCAAAGCTCGCCTTGCTTGTACAGGCGTTGTGAAATCGTGCTTAGCTTGGACCAGTTCGTGGGAATGCGATCCGTTTCCTGATTCAGCTTGAAGAGCAGCTCGCGATTATAGAACCAAACCGGTACCCTGCGCTGAAACGGCAGGGAACACGCC
>JACQAW010000021.1 GCA_016194725.1 Deltaproteobacteria bacterium | reverse complement strand
GGCCGTGGCGTTTTACTTTTGGTATTTGTCACCACTTTCTGTCGGGATAAACTTCACTATGCGCACTTTGGCTTCAGATCGAAACAGGCTCCATATTTTTGTCGGCGGTACGGTCCATCGATACAAGGACATTCCCCTTGATCAGCTCAAAACTGTAATGGGGCAACTGGTGGCTTATGAAATTCCGTTCGAACAATTGCCTGAAGGGAACTATCACGACCATCGTATTGCCAGAACTGTACGAATGCTGCGCCATAGTCGGTTTCTCACCCAATCACAGTTGGCAGCTTTGGCTCAGATTCCCCAGTCCCATATATCTGAAATCGAGCGAAGTAAACGCGTAGTGGGTCGCAAATTGGCCCAAAGGCTTGCCGCCGCGCTTAAAACGGACTACCGAACCTTGCTTTGAGCCGAAGCTAACCGATCCTTGATAAGAAATTCGCTGGTTCTGCCGATCAGTCTTCCTGAGATGGCACGAAGACTTCGGCACAATTTGCCTACGCATCATGCAAAACCAAGGCGCTTCCGGCGCGTTCGCCGGGGCGTCCGGCGCGCCGTTCGCCTCGAAATCGGGTTTCTGAAGTTTTTCATGCTGCTGTCGGCGTTGGGCTGGCTTGCGATCAGCGTTTTTGAGCCGGCTACTTCGAGTCGATCCCTAGCCAACGACCCAGCTGTATCGCTTGAAAGCGATCTGGAACCCGAAAGCCCTGATCAGCCGTCTGATGATTCCCCCAGTTCACCAGCGAGTAAAAGCGGCTCCGAAAGCGACTGATTTTACCGCGGGGGGCGTGGGCAATTCGCAGCTTGAACGCGGTCAGGGCCTTGAGATTCCAAACTGAAAAAGCCAGCGCCTTGCGGGTTTCGGCGGCCAGGTCGACCAGCGCGCTATCGGCCGATGCCGTTCGTACCCATTCGCCTAGCGTGCCCACGATACGCACCTGGCTTTGCGGGCGCTGTTTTGCGATCAGGAACTTCAGCTCGGCGGCCAGCGCGAGCTGCGGGGCGGTAGTGGCGTAGACCACCACGTTTCGCCATTCCGAAGCTCCCAGCACCTTGGTGGGATTTGGAGACCAGGCATCGCCCTCGGCAACGCGCGCAGCGTAAGCGGCAGGGTGTGAGCCCCAGTACCAGACCAGGCTTTTCCAGTCCAAATGGTAGGCTTTTTCAACCGCAATACCGTGGTTGTCGCCATGCCAAAATCGATGAAAATAGCGAATTTTGCGGGCCATGGTTTCTGGCGCGCGCGCGTGGCCGTAGTGAAAAACGTGAGCGTCCAGTAAACGAGTCTTGAGCTCGCGGTCGGCGCCGCGCTCGGGAATGCGAAAGGTTTGGGCGTCGCCGTAGCTGCGCGCTCCCGATGATTTTCGGACAATCCGAATCTCGGACGGGTACCAGTTCCAAGGCCGCTGTACGAGCCCGTATCCGCCATAAAAATGCAGATAGCGCAGCCGCAAGCCGTCGACATCGGGATTCTGGTCGGCCTGTTCCACCGCCCGGCGAATCGCGGCATGTTCGCCCTCATGCAGGGCTTCGTCAGCCTGTAAGTACAGTGCCCAGCGGCCCTGGCAGGCCTGGAGCGCAATATTGGTCTGTTCGCTCAGCACCAGGCCGCGGTCGGTTTTCGTATCGTCCCAAACGGAAGAAATGATGCGAATCTTCGGCGACTGCAGCTTTGCGATCAGTTCTTCGGTGCCGTCATCGGATTTTCCGACATTGATAATCAGCTCATCCACGAGCGGCAGCATGGATTCGACGCACTCTGTTATCGGAAAATCATACTTCAAGGCATTCCGAATAAACGTGAATCCGCTGAGCAACATAAGTTTTCAAACAGTAGCGTGCTTGGTGTACGTTTGGAAGTATGAGTTTTCAGGCCAAAGTGCGCCGAATTCTTGTCATCAAGAACAGGGCGATCGGCGACATTCCGCAGCATCAGATTCACATCATGGTGCGGTCGCCGGCGGGTGAGCTGCTCGAGGGGCTGCCGTACGTCGATCGCGTCATATCCGCGCTCGAGCCCCGCGAGAAAATCGAACGCGTCGCCTACTGGATGCGCCTGGTGCGGCGCCTACGCGCCCAAAAATATGAGCTCGTGCTGAACTTCCATGCCTCGTTCCGCACTTCGCTCATCGCCAAGCTGCTGCGGACCGAAAAGTGCGTGGCCAATCACCACGAGCTTGCGGGCCGCAACTGGTTTTCCGATCTCAACGTACCGGGGCGCGGTACCGTAAAGTCGATCATCGATCGCGACCTGGATGTTCTGCGCGCAATCGGAATTGATGCCAAGGTTAATGAGGCGATGCCTGAAATCGTACTGTCGCCCGCCGAGCACGCCGAGGCGCGCCAGCTTTTTGAAAACGATCCGCTAGGCCGTAAAAACAGAATATTTCTTGGTATTGGCGGCAGCCGTGAAACCAAGCGCTGGCCAGCCCCTCATTTTGCCGCGCTGATACAACGGCTGGCCAAAGACCGTGATGCGCGCTTTGTGCTTTCCACCATCGCTTCCGATCAGGCATGGCTGGACGGCTTTTGGCCATTGCTTCAGCGCGATCAGGCCCTCGAGGGGCGCATGCGCCATTTTTCCTCGGCCTCGCTGCGCCAAACCGCCAAGATCATGTCGGAATGTGATGTCTATATCGGAAATGATTCGGGCCTGAAGCATCTAGCGGTTGCGCTGGGCCTGCGTACCTTCACCTTCTTCGGGCCCGAAGCGCCCGTGGAATGGCATCCCTACGAAACAAAATCGCATCGCTACGCTTTTCTCGAAAACCTGGCTTGCCGCACCGAAACCGGCAAACACTGGTGCGCCATTCCGGTTTGCAGTCAACATGGGCACAGGT
>JACQAW010000459.1 GCA_016194725.1 Deltaproteobacteria bacterium | reverse complement strand
AGGTGTAGGTGTAGGTGTAGGTGTAGGTGTAGGTGTAGGTGTAGGTGTCGGTGTAGGTGTCGGTGTAGGTGTAGGTGTAGGTGTAGGTGTAGGTGTAGGTGTCGGTGTCGGTGTAGGCGTAGGTGTCGGTGTAGGCGTAGGCGTAGGCGTCGGTGTCGGCGACGGTTTCGGATTTACAACGAGACTGGTCACACCCGTCATGTCGTAACAGACATTGTTATAGCCACTACTTGCAACTCGAATCCCCGTGATAGTCACCGAGGTGCCGGCAGCTATGCCAGCAGGAAAAGTAAATCCAGACGCCGCTTTGAAGCTCAGGTCGCCGCAAGGAGTCTGGGCGTTGGTCCATATCGAAGTCGTGCTGTCGTAACCGCCGAACGGCGCGGTGTAGGTCGAATACGTTGGGGCTGGAGTCGGCGTAGGCGTTGGCGTTGGCGTAGGCGTTGGCGTAGGCGTTGGCGTCGACGCGCTATTCAGCACTGCTGAAACGTCATCCACCGAAAAATTTACAGTCGAAGCACTGTTGAGCGTCAAACGCACGTTGAGCGTACTGATCATTTGCGTGGAATCGAGCTGCTGAGTTGCGCTGACCGATACGACCTGGCCCACGACATTGGTGGTTGAGGTGCATTTTTCCAGGATCTGGCCATTCTTCATATGAACTTCAGCGCACAGCTGGAAATCGCTGCTGGTGGTCGTCGCATTGGGGCGCACCTTTGCGCTTACCGTGAACGACGTGCCGTACTGCAAGGCAGTTCCGCTTACGCCCTTAGTCCACCACACATTGCTACCCCAGGTGTGCACGGTGGCTTGCAAGCTTGCGGTGCCGCTAATGGGCGACGAGGTCGAACGGACTGCTGAATCATTTGGGTTATCCACGGCGAAGCCACCGGTGCCGCTCTCAAAACCAGGATCGGGCAGCAGATTCGTCGTTGCGCCGTTAAGCTGAGATTGGTCAGACGAGGCCATAGTGACCAAACTTCCCGGTGCTCTCGAGCTGTCATTGCTGCCCGAACAACCCGATGAAAACAGAACCAACGACACGCTAGCCGCGGAAACCAATTTGATTTTCAACATGGTCGGGTGCTGAGCAAAGCGCGGACCACCGGTACTGCAGAAGAATCCATTCACTTTGCTTCCTGCCCGCCACCATTGCAGTGCTGCAGGAACCCTACATTTCACCGTTTTTCGTAGTTTTTCTGAGTCAGATGAGAGGTTGACCCTGACACTACATCGCGTTATATGCCGTGACCCATGCAGCCCATCACAGGACTTCTGATTGCGATTGCTCTTTGCGCGCCGGCTTTGGCTTGGGCAAAGGCCACGCCGCCTCAGCTCAACGCCGGCGGCTTTGCGGCGTGCCTGGGCCAGGCCGCCCCTGAGTTCGACCTGGGTCAGCTGCAGCAGCGCTACCGGTTTCGCGACACCGACTTGCTGCTGCCTTTTCTTGCGGTGAATACGACAATCAGGCTGCCCGTTCTGGGGCTGGCGCAGCGTGCGGCCAAAAGGCGCTGGACCGATTCCTGGAACCGCCGCGAGTCGACGCTTGCCGCGTCGCTATTGGGTGAAGAGCACCTGACTCCGGATGTCTTTTTCAAAAAAGCCGCGCAAACATGCAGCGGCGATATTTTCTGCGCGGCCCTGATTTCACACAACATACTGCGAACCCTGGGCCGTCATTCCCAGGCGGCCAACGCCAAACACGATTACAATCCGCGCTGGTTTAAATCCAATCGGGATTTCTGGCTGGCGCAAATTCCACTCGTACGGCAGGCGCTCATTCCATTGCGCAGCGATGGCGGCGGCGACCGCTGGGGCGAATGGTACCATTTCTTCGGTATTCTGACGTTTGCCATTCACGAGGTGGCTCATACCGGCCAGCTGGGCACGACGTTGTTTGTCGCGCGCATGAACGCGATCTTGAATCCCTGGCTTACCAACGGCGGAATCGAAAGCGCCGAAAAAGCTCGAATCGACCTCGACTCGGCACAGGTGGCCTGGCTGTACCTGACTCGCCGCCTGCTGGCGTCAGGCTCTTCCTGCGCCGAGACCGCAAGCTATGTGCGCTTGATGCCGCTTGCAACACTGCTCTAAAGCTTCAAGAGCAATTGGCTTAATATATAAGCTGGCCATTCAAACCGGAAACAAAATTCCGCTGCAGCTGTTCCAGCGCTTTGGCGTTGCCGCGATAGCGTGTGGCATTTGGCCCGCTGACCGTGACCTGCTTTTCAGGATAAAACGTCGTCGTAACGCCAGCCTTGAGTGTGTGCTCTTCAATGAGCTTGCGGACATTCGCAAACAAAGCAACACCACCCGCGCGCGCCAGCGTTCCATCGCTATTGAGCGCCGGCCCGAACACGCTTCCGATAATTGCAGGGTTTTGCTCCTTGTCGCGCAAGAGCACCTCGTTCACGCTCAGCCCCACCGGAAAATACTTGTCGGTGAGAAAGCTGAAAATCGAAGCCACGCCCAGCCATTCCGCCTTAAGCACGTCCAGATAGGCGTACAGGTCAAATTTGTCGCTAATCGGCTTTGCACCATGCACTTCGACCAGCGCGCGGTCTATTCCGATAGGTACGCCATTGGGCAGCACCGTCGTCGGCTGCAGTCGAATATAGTCCTGGTCGTTGACAATCGAGGTGTCCAGGTCAAACCCCACTTCAAACGGCTGCGCCGGCGTAAACGGGTTGACGAAAATGTAGCCATAACCCTTGAGCGGAAAACCACCGGCCAGGTCGGACTGAATTTTGCCCGTGAACGCCACAGAGACCCGCACCACCTCGAGATTCTCGCTGGGGGTAAAGTTCACGTGGTCGATGATGCGGTTCTGGCTGTTGCAGCCGCTCGCGAAAACCAGGGCTATGCCCAGGGTGGCCAGTACGGATTTTTTCATATCATCCCCCATTACCTTTTAAAGATCTGTTCCATTGGCTGCGCAAAATCGTCGCCCACGTCCAGGTTGCCCAGGCCGAAATTTTCCTCGACCATTCTCAAGTGCGCATAATGATCATACTCGCGGCGCGAAACATGGCCTGTCTTAACCATGGGCCCCAGCGCCACGGCATACACGTGGTTGCTGAAAATCGAATCCGACTCGTCAAACGTGACGAAGAAAAGAGTACTATTCATGCGCGCGGCATCCGCAAGCTTGGGCTCCAGAAACTTCCGCAGCCAGGCCGACGCCGTGGCCACGTTGGTGTCGTGCCCGTTATGGTCGTTGTTTGGCGTGAAAAACGAGTAGCTCGGAAGCGTGCCCGCCGCCCAATTCCGGTCAAATTCGCCGGCCTCAACCACCCGCGCGCAGCGCTCGGGATTTCGCTGAATCGACTTGAAGCTCAGGAACGGCACGTGGCGCCTGGCATATTTGCCTGACATGCTACCCAGAAAACAACCACCAGGGTAATCTTCGGCGTAATTCTTCCAGGTGTAACCCTGGGCTTCGAGCAGGTCGGCTATGTTCGGTTCGTCGATGGTCTTCTGCGTGTCAAACCAGGTCCAGAAAAAGTTACCTGCTACTAGCGCCAGGTAGTTGGGATACGACGGATGAAAAACGCCCGAATAGTTTTTCAAAAAAGCTCCGCGCCGCGAAAGCTGCGCAAGATACGGGTCGGCCATCGCTTTTTTGTAGGTCGCATTTTCCAGTATGACCGTCACGATATGCTCGAAATGGCGGCCTCGCGGGCTATCACCGGCAAATGATACGCCGGATACCAGCATTGCCATAGCCACCAGAGCCAACAGCGATTTACTCATTTTGCGACACTCCACCGGGAGTTGGCTCGCGCAAGATTGAAAACCCTGTCCGAGGCGTTGTTGCCGCCATAGCCGTCATTGGCCAGGTCAGTGCCGCAAAGTATGGGCCAAAACCCCGACGTTGACGGGGTCCACGGCAGGCTCACGGTCAGGCGCTCGCCCCCATTGATTTGCGGAAGGTCTACGCTTCCAATCTTGGCGTACTTCTCAAGTTCGGTATCGTACGCCACCGAGTCGTTTGGCAGTCCCGAACTACAAGTTAGCTTGCCGCCCACCGCGGGGCCCTTACCGTCATTGGCAACCTGCACACGAAGTGCGGTGCCATCGTACGTAATCGTATGGCGAAACACTCCCAGGTCGGGGCCCAGCGTATACGAGCGTCCACCTGCCTGAATGCCTTCTGAAGTCAGATGCTGCATCTTGGTTGCGTAGGCGATCACAGTGCGCCACGCCTCGATGCCCGTGTCCTCGATATTGGACAGGTCCATGCCCAGGTGGAACTTTTCATTGGCTATGGTGAGCGCGAGCGTCATGCCGTCGGTAAGCGCTACGCGATACATGCGGCTGGTGTCGAGCGGCGCGCCGCCAATCGTCGTGCTGACAATCGCCGGTACCGCATGGTCGGCGTCTTTGGGCTGCCAGACGATTTCCATGCCATCCACCGCCAGAAACCCGGTATTGCCCAAAGGCAGCACGTTACCCACGCTGTAAAAAACATTCATCACAAAGCTCAGGTCCTTGCCCGTCGCATGCCAGATCTTCACGGTCCACTCCTTGCCGCTGGCCCAGTTCAGGATGTGCGGCATGAAATCATGCAGGTCTTCGATCGTGAGCTGGCCGGGAAGCACTCGCACGCCCGCAAGCTTGAGCATCTCGAGCGCCAGGTCAGCACCGGTGGCATCGCGATAGCCTTTCACGGCCACGTGGCCCACCGTGGGGCGATGGGAGTCCGAGATGTCCATATCGGCATCGGTGTCGGCCACGACCTTAAAAATATCGCTGCCGTAGCTCTTGGCAATTTTGTCGTACTCACCGTCGATAATCGCCTTCACGTTCGCGTCTTCGGCCAGCGTCGGCTCCACGGGGTGCAACTCGTAGCTCAGGTACTTCACCACTTTGTTTTTCTGGTCAATGGTCAGGCGCAGATCGCCCAGGAATGTTCCCCACTGCCCGGTTTCAGCCACCGGAACCTGCCGGCCTGCATTTTCCACCATCACCGCGCGCGACTTTTTGGTGTGCGAATGCCCGCTGATCACCGCGTCCACTCCAAGCACCGACTGCGCGAGCTGCATATTCGTCTCGAAAAGGTTGTGCGAAACGATGAGCAGCACGTCCACTTGCGGCCGCAGGATCTTGGCCTGAGCCTGCGCGTCCCGCACCGGATCGGTGGCAATGACGGGCTTGAGGTAAGAGGCAAACGGGTAGTCGATCGTGGTAAGCCCGATAACGCCGATCTTCAGACCCCCTCTTTGTATAATGTAGGTCGAAGGATAGGCGTTTCTGAATTCCGCACCGTGCGCGTATTCCGAAAAATCAAGATTCGACGCCAGCACCGGAAAGTGAACCCCGGCCTCGTTTCGGGTCTGAATCATTCTATCCGGGCCCGCCAGATAGTCGTGATTGCCCACCACTGCGGCATCAAAGCTCATGGCGTCCAATATCCGAAGCATATTGGCGCCGGTATCGACGCTATAAGGCCAGCTGCCCTCGGAGTAATCACCCGCGTCGAGCGTGATTGAAACCGCGCGGCTGGGGCGCAACTGCTGGAGAAGCGTGGACATTCGCGCCATGCCGCCCAGCTTGAACTCGTCGGCCTTGGGCGGGCGCATATGTGAATGGATGTCGTTGGTATGGAAAATCGACAGCTCGATAGTCTGGGACTGGCTGCACTGGCTGGCCCCCATGGACAGGATTGCCGCCGCGAACAGGCCCAAAACCCCAGCCAAACGCCGGAATACACCCTTCATTTATAGTCTCCCCTTGAAATGGCGTCAAAATAGTCACCTCAAAAACTCGAACTGTCATCGAATTTTCGGGAGGTTTTTGCTAAATTTAATAGTTGACTTAATGAATCAGTTATCTTATCGGTTGGTGGTCCCAGGAGATGACGTTCGACGTAACAGAGGAACTTATGAGAACATCTGGTTTCGTAAAATGGCCCGCTATGACCGCATTGCTTTTAGCCACTTGCACCATGGCGCTCAGTCCCTTTGCCCGCGCGGCCGAGCCCCGAGATTACCAAATCAACGGCAGCGTGGCCGTCGAAGCCAATCCGAACGTGTCGGACGCGAACGCGATTTTCACCAACAGGAATATTGATTACAAGGTCGAAGGCAGCGCCGACATCGATCTGGATACCGAAAACAACACGCTGATCGCCAGGGAGCTCAAGGAAAAGCAGCCCTTTCGAGCCAAGGGTATCCAGGGAAAACTCTGGTTCGTCACCGCCGAGCTTCTGGGCGCCCAGATGGCCACGCTGGCCGTACTGTCCACCCTGCCCGACAAGGTTACCGGCTGGGGCACGGGTTCGCTGCAAAACATTCTGGACCACGCGATCCAGGGTCCGCATTTCGATACCGATCCGCCGTACTGGAACTTCATGGCCCATCCGTTCGTGGGTTCGGAATATTATCTCTTGGCCCGCAACAGAAATGCGACCTGGTGGCAGTCGCTGATCTACTCGGCCAGCATGAGCGCATTTTGGGAATTCGTGACCGAGGGCTTCTTTGAGCGGCCCAGCGTTCAGGATCTGATCATCACGCCAGTAGCGGGCGCCGTACTGGGCGAGCTGCGCTACCAGGCCAAAGAAGCTTTAATTGACCCCAAGACGGGCAAGGCCGATAAAACGTGGAAAAAAATCCTGATCGTGATTCTCGATCCGATCAATGCACTTTCGAATTTGTGAAAGATGATAACCATGAAAACAATCTCATCGTTCGCATTATTGAGTGTCCTCGCGATAACCGTTGCCGCGAACTTCGCGGCGGCCGACCCGCTCGAGATTTTCGGAACGATGAGCCCCACCAATGACGTGGGCATGAGCGGCACCATGGGTGTCGAGCTCACCGGTATTTTTCCCAACCAGACTTTTCTGGTGGGCGTTGAGCTGCGTGGTTTTTCTTCGGCCGACCGCAAGACCCGGTATTTCTGGGTCAGCGGCGAAGCGACGTTCAACGAGGGCGTGGTTTATCAAGATGCTACGCACAATCCCGACACTCCATATGTTGACGTGAACATCACGCCAGTCACGACCGCGATTGAGCAGGTACGTTTTCGCGATGGCGGCCACACCGCCAGCGCGATTCAAATTCTGCCCCTCGAAATGAAGCGCGATCTGCGCTGGGGTACCGCCGCGGAAATCAGCGTGCGGGCCTTTGGAGTGACCCGCGACCTCGAAATGCCGCTGTCCGAGCTTACACCCGAGGTAAAGGGGTTTTTGCAGGCTGCGGTGGACGTTGTAGGATTTCGCTACCTGAGTCAGGCTACTTACGACGGCAACCCACTCTTCCCCAACCCCGTCGAGGGACGTCAGGGCCTCGATATCGGCGCCCTGAAGGCCAAAGCGGGAATAAACTGGGACATCAATAAGACGATTGCTCTGCGACTGTCGGTCGGCCTGAACGCCGATGCCGCCGATGTGGTTGGCGGCGGCCAGAATTTGACCAATGGCCTGGTGGCCAGCGCCGACGTGTTCGCGCGCATGGAGCTTATCTTCAGGCATGTGTTCACGCACTGGTCGCTGTTTACCGAGGTGGGCGAACGCGCGCGCTGGGAACAGGGCGAGAGTGCTTTTACCAAGTCGTATGGCTTCGTGCAGGTTGGGTTGATGGGGCAGTACTACTAGGGCCGCGGAGCCCCCCGCGCCCCTGCATCAAAAAACTCCTGAATCGCCGCAGGCGGAATCGGAAACCTACACTGTGCCAATGGCAGCGCCCCGCGGCTCCACAAAGTCCGTTCCACCATCTTATCAAAAAGCAGCTCAAGCCTGGCCTGCACCTCAGCTCCTTCCAACACCCCAAAAGCCCGCGCGATCGCCTCGAACGTGGCCAGGCTGTGCGCATGCGGCTCGCGCCGAAGCTGGTAACGCGAAGCCGGCCCCGGCCCCACTTTCACATGGGGAATTCCCCGCAGCGCCGGCTCTCGCGTCAGCACCTTGCTGGCCTGGCGCCACGTGCCGTCGGGCACCAGCAACGCATACGGACCCGGCACGCGCGAAAGAAACGCGGCGTCCAGCACCTCGGCAGTTTCGCTCGGAAACAAAAGCAGAGACTGCCGTCGTGGCACCACCAGCCCCGTGGTATCCATAAGACGATGCTCGTCGCCCCGCACGCGCATCTCGCTGTTCGAAAGCGCAAGCAACGCGATACGTCCGGAGTTGGTCGTCGCCTTGAGCTCCTTTTTATGCATCACCAGAATCAAGCGCGACTCAAGCCGAAGCGGCTGCGCCTCACTGCAAAGACAAAGCACGCGGCGCATGTGACAGCGCTCGCAGCGCACACCCTCAATTGTTCGAGACGGTCCCCGGTTCGACATAATTCGCTTTCACTCTAGCACGCGTGCACTACAATTGACGAATGCGAAACAACCAGGCTCTAATGTCGAAGTCCGTCCGGGCCGCACTGCTGGCTCTTGTCGTCGTCATCGCGGGCAGCGGCTGCGCGAGTGGCCCCAAGCTCGATAACTACCCCCGCTCGCAGATCGACCGTCCCTACACCCTGCCCAACGGCGTCAACGCCTGGCACATCATCGCGCCCATGATCTACGCGCGCGACAACGACGGCAGCTTTTTCTTTCCGCCTGTTCCCATTCCTCTGGTGTGGCGCCAGTCGCTGACTGACGACTGGGCACTGCTTTGGACGCCGGTGCCCACGGTTCAGCATCAGTTCCTCCACACGAAAACCGACGTCATCGGCGCCACGCTGGGCTATAATATCGGCTACGGCAGCGTCAACGGCGTCAGCGCGGGCCCCGTTCTGAACGGCACGCACCGCCATAACTTCAGCGAAAAGCTCGCGCTCGAAACCAACGCCAACTTTTCGGCCAACTATTACGGCAGAACGCAGGTGTTCAACTGGTCCACGGGCCTGACCTCGGGACCGTTCTTTCAGGTATCGCCGCTCATGGCGCTGGGGCCCCGAACCGGCCTGGCATTCGAGCACGGCTACTATTCTAACTATGCGGTCACGTCAAAAATCGCGCCCAGCGCCAGCACCCGGGTCACCGTGCCACTGGGCTTCTGGTGGCAGTACAGCTTCAGCCGTCAGTGGGAAATGACGATGGACTACAATTATCTTCATATCGGATACGACAACGGCTTTTACAGCCACGTGGCGCTGCTGTCGTTCATCCATACCTGGTAACGGTAAGCCGAGTCTGCGTCCAGGCCCAGTAGATCAAAAGAAACTGCAGCGGCAGCCGCGCTACCAGGCCCCAGTACGGAAAATCGTAGCCCCTACCCGCCGTATAGAGCATGTAAACATTGGCGGGAAATACGGCAATCAATAGCGCGATGATGCCAAAGGCCGCAAGCCGGCGCGAGCGCTTCCAGAACATGCCCAGCCCCAGCGCAATCTCGGCCACCCCGCTGACCGCGATGAGCAGCTCAGGCTTGGGTAAAAACGGCGGCATCATGGGTAGGTAAAAAGTCGGCTTGGCGAAATGGTTTACTCCGGCAAGAGTATAAAAAATCGCCATGAGGAACGGACTCGCCGCGCGCAGAAGTTTTCCCATTGCCTGAAATCATGATAGTTCATCTAAACTGGAGGCTCCATGAAAACTTTCAGCGACATCACCAAAACCATAGGCAACACCCCGCTCGTCGAGCTGCAACGCATCGGCCGCGACCTGCCGGCCAAAATTTTGCTCAAGCTTGAGTTCTTCAACCCGCTGGGCTCGGTCAAGGACCGCATTGGCCTGAACATGATCGAGACCGCCGAGGTCGAAGGCCGCCTTAAAAAAGGCATGCACATCATCGAGCCCACCAGCGGAAATACCGGTATTGCCCTGGCGTTCGTGGCTGCAGCCAAGGGCTACGCGCTCACGCTGGTCATGCCCGAAACCATGTCGCAGGAACGCCGCGTGCTGCTGCTCACTTTGGGCGCGAAGCTCGTGCTTACGCCAGGCACGCTGGGCATGCGCGGCGCCATCGCCAAGGCTAACGAGCTTTGCGAGCAGGATTCGAGCTCGTTTCAGCCCAAGCAGTTTGATAATCCGGCCAACCCCGCTGTTCACCGCGAAACCACGGCGCTCGAAATCTGGCGCGATACTGATGGCCTTGTCGATCTGGTCATTGCGGGCGTAGGCACGGGCGGCACGCTCACCGGCGTGGGCGAAGTGCTGAAAGCCAAGAAGCCATCCGTGAAAATGATCGCAGTCGAGCCCACCGAGTCGCCGGTCATCTCGGGCGGCAAGCCCGGCCCACACAAGATTCAAGGCATCGGTGGTGGGTTCATCCCCGGCAATCTGAACCTGAAGCTCGTCGACGGCGTCGAAAAAATCGCCAGCGAAGAAGCCATTGCGATGGCCCGCCGGGTGATTCGCGAAGAAGGCGTGCCCGTGGGAATCAGCTCGGGCGCCGCCGTGGCCGCGGCCCTCAAGCAAGCCGCGCTGCCCGCCAACAAGGGCAAGGTTATCGTGGTCATCATTCCCAGCTACACCGAGCGCTACCTTTCCACGCTGCTCGTTGAAGCCGAACGCAATGAAGCCGCCAAGCTTACCGTCGCCGCCGTCGACGAAAAGTATCTGGCCAAGGTTCCGGTCGGCCCCGCGGTTTAAGTTGAGTCAGGGCAGGTGAAAAAGATCCTCGCAGAGCGCGCCACTGCCCGGAGCCTGAAACGAGAGGTCCGAGAAGGCACTCGTGTCACCCACGGCATCCGTGTGGGCACCGGCACGATAGCTTTCTATCGACGTCCAAAAACCGAAAATAAACGTCGTAACCGTAGCCAGCGAGATCAAACTTCCCGCAACTTGTCCCCACGTTTGGATCTCCTGATCCACACGCGGGCTCATCCTGAGCAATTTCATGGATCCCATTTCCATTTCTCTTCCGCTGTTGATTCCCATACCCATCTCCAACTACCCCACTCCTGAGACCTGTTATTGCAGCCGCCATGCCAGCGATTCCCTGGGGAAAACCTGGCATTCTGGCTCCGAAATGGCCCTATGGGAGCAAAATGCCCCGGTTCCAACGGCACTGGGCAAGTCCTGCCGCCGCATGCGACACGCATGAATTGTTGACGATATTAGTCTGTTTTTGAGATAAACTTTTCGTATGTCTCAAAACAGGACGTGTGTGGTGAGAGTCGTTGTCGTTGTATTGTCTTTATTGATTTCGAGCCTGGCCTGGGGCGACCCCCAGCTCGACGTTCATATTCTGGATAACGGCTTGAAGGCCGGCATCGTCAATACAGGTTCCAGCCACGTACTCATCGAGCTGCGCGTGGGCGCGGGTTTCATTGATGAAGGCCCGAGTGAGACCGGAGTGGCCCACTGGCTCGAGCACGGTGTTTTTCGCGGAACGCCCCGCTTCCCGACCAAGCAGTTGTTCGAAAAAGAGCTCAAGCGCCTGGGCATTCAATACAACGCCAGCACCACGTTTGAGCGCACGAATTTCTTTTTCATCGCGCCCAAGGAAAACTTGAAGGCCGCTCTGGAGCTTTTCGCCGAGATGATCGGACGCCCGGTGCTGGACCCCAAAGCGATGAAAGACGAGCTTGAGCCCGTAAAACAGGAAGCGCTCCGCGATCAGGTGAACGCGCAGTTTGACCTGTTCATGGCCTCGCTCAGCCTGCACGCTAAAACTCCGCGCATGGCTCAGCCCATGACCGGCACAGTCGAGCAGATGGACACGCAGAGCGGCGAGCTGCCCAGGAAATTTCACGATCGCTGGTACTCGTCTGACAATATAACGGTGGCCGTGGTGGGTGGCGTTGATGACGTCGATGCCGCCCGCACGCTGATCGACAAAGTGTTCGGCACCTTCGGCAAGTTCATCACGCCCCCGCGCGGCAGCTTCAAAGACGAGATCAAGATCGCCAAAGACTACAAGATGTACAAGGTCAAGGCCGAACCGGGCAGCCGCCGTCTTCTGAACGTCGCGTTTCCCATCGAATACAATATGCAGAACTGGGCTGCAGCCACGTTGTTCGCGGACTACCTGAATCGCGAAGACTCAGCCCTTTCGATGCTGACTGACGCGGGCCTGGCCGAATCGGCGGGCGTTTCCGTCGATACGTTTCAAGATGTCATATATGTGCGCATGATTATCGATCT